>DATHCF010000360.1:0-10568 GCA_035319705.1 Acidimicrobiales bacterium
ACTCACCAGTCTCCGGGTGCCCATCGTGGTGGACGGCCACCGGATCTCCACGCAGGCCAGCGTCGGCATCGCCCTCGTCGACCATTCCGGGGACGCAGAGCAGTTCATGAAGAACGCCGACATCGCCATGTACTCGGCCAAGCGGTGCGGCAAGGGACGATACGAGTTCTTCTCCCGGGAGATGAGCGCCGAAGTGGTGTCACGCCACAAGCTGAAGGAAGACCTCCAGGCAGCTGTGGCCCGCAGGGAGTTCGAGAACCACTATCAGGCCATCGTGGACATCGCCACCGGACAGGTGAGCGGTGTGGAGAGCCTGGTCCGCTGGCACCATCCTCGTGCCGGCCTCATCAACCCTTCGCACTTCATCGCCCTGGCCGAGGAGACCGGCGCCATCGTGCCCACCGGCCGGCAGGTGCTCGAGGCGGCGTGTCGTGACGGGGCGGCGTGGCGCCGGAAGCACCCGGACGTCACAGTCAGCGTGAACATCTCCGCCCGTCAGCTGCTCGACGAGAGCTTCGTCAGCGACATCCAGCATGCCCTTGTCACGTCCGGTCTCCCACCCGAGGCCCTCACCATCGAGATCACCGAGTCGATGACCGTCGGCGACATCAGCGAGGTGGTCGAGCGCCTGCGAGCGGCGAAGGCACTGGGCATCCACGTGGCCCTGGACGACTTCGGCACGGGCTACTCGTCGCTGTCGCAGATCCGGCGGCTACCCATCGACACCCTCAAGATTCCCAAGCCCTTCATCGACCAGATCGGCAACGGCCAGGACGACGGTGAGGGACTGGCCGTCGTGCATGCCATCACTCGGTTGGGTGAGACGCTCGGGCTGCGGGTGGTGGCCGAAGGTATCGAGAAGGTCGAGCAGTACGAGAAGCTGAAGGATCTTCCGCTCAGCGGCGGGCAGGGATTCCTCTTCTGCCGTCCCGTGCGAGCCGAGGTGATGTCGGAGCTCCTCGACGCCGGTCCTGTTCCCGCCCCCGTCCTTCACCTCCAGGTCATGGGTGCCCAGCGCGCGGCGGCACCCTGCCCGCGCAGCAACGGCCGCTACGGTGGACACACCGACGACCTCGAAGGGGCGGTCGCCGTCGCCCGTTGAGGCCAGGCAAAACCTCGGCCTCGCTCGATCCGAGGTGGTCTCGACGGCTCGTCTGGCGATGTCGCTCCGCCACGGGCAACTCCTATGCTCGACGGGCTTCGACCCCCGTCCGAAGGAGGCGTCTTCGAGGTGGCATCCGATCGCCGATCTCGCCGGCCCTCTCCGCGGCCGTCAGGGGTGCAGCCGGCGGCGACGGACGGGCAGGTGCCGCTGATCGGGCGCATCTTCTCGGCGCCGCTTGCCGCCAAGGTGCCCGAAGTCATCTTCGTCTTCTGGGTGGTGAAGATCCTGACTACCGCCGGCGGGGAGGCCGCCTCGGACTACCTGAGGATCTACGGGAACGTGAAAGGCGGTGCCGCCGAGGCGGGCCTCTTCTTCGTGGGCCTGGTGCTGCAATTCGGCACCCGCCGGTACCGGGCCTTCGCCTACTGGTTTTTGGCCTTCGCCATCGCCATCTTCGGTACCGGCGTCTCTGATTTCCTGCATCTCGACGTCGACATCCCCTATGCGGGGACGACCCTGCTGTGGGCCGTTGTCTTGGCGGCCATCTTCGTCGTGTGGCAGCGAAGCGAGGGCACACTCTCCATCCACAGCATCACGACCCAGCGCCGCGAAGCCTTCTACTGGGCCACGGTATTCGCCACCTTCGCCCTCGGCACCGCCCTCGGGGACTTCACCGCCACTTCACTGCACCTGGGCTACCTGGCCTCGGGAATCCTCTTCGGGGTCGTCATTCTTCTCCCGGCCCTGGCCTGGAAGGGTTTCGGGCTGAACAGCATCGCCGCCTTCTGGATGTCCTACGTGGTCACGCGGCCCCTCGGCGCATCCTTCGCCGACTACATCAGCAAGCCCCACAACCTGAGCGGGATCAACTTCGGGGACGGGCCGACCGCCGTGGTGTTCGCTGCGGCCGTCTTGGTCTTCGTCTCATATCTCGCCGTGGCCAGGCCCGACATCCAGTCGTCGTCTGCTGCCATGGAGGCGGGACCGGAGAAGAACGTCGCGGCACCCGCGTTGGCACGGAGGCGCGAACGGGAGCTCGATCTCGAGACGGAGTAGCCGGCGGGGACTGCGCTGGCCCGAGCGGCGCCGTCGACCGCGCCGAGTGGGGCGGGGCCCGGTGGGGCGGGGCCCGGTGGGGCGGACCTGAGGAGGTTAGGCAGCGCCTCGGCGGCGCTGCCTCTCGCCATCCTGGCGCCGGGAGGCGACCGCCACGTCGAGGACGTGGGCCCAGGCGTCATCCGAGTTGCTGGCACGAGCGGTGGCCAAGGCGGTTTGGAGCTCCTCCGCCTTCTCGTTGGCTTCCATCGACGCCTGTGCCGCAACCTTGGCGGCCTCTTCCGCCGCGGGGACCAGGCCGGCTGCTTTGTCGGCCTGCTCTCGCGCTCCATCGGCCTGGTGACTCGCCTTTTGCGCCGCCTTCTCCGCCTCCTCGGCGGCAACCGCCATGCGCTCGGCCCTCTGCTTGCTCTCGGAGGCGAGGTCGGCAGCTTCCTTCGCCGCTCGCTCCGCTTCCTCGGCCGCGGCCGCCATGGCCGTCGCAGTGTGCTTGGCCTCGGCCACGATCTCCAGTGTCTCGGCCATCTTCAACATCACGCTGGCCGCGTCGGCGACCGCCCGCCACGATTCCGGGGTGTCGGTGACGCTGGCCCTGTTGGCGGAGGTGGCGATGACCTGCGACCAGAAGTCCGTCTCGTCCACTTCAGGAGCCAGGGCGGGCGAGGGGCCTGATGGCGAGGGCTGGCTCGCTTCCACCTCCGTGGCGGCGGAGAGGGGCGCCGGGGCCTCGTCCGCTGGCGGGGCTTCGCTGGGCGGGCACATGAGGTCGGAGATGATCGTGAGGGTGGAGAGCGCCGAAAGCGCGCTGTCCGGACCGAAGGCGGCGGGTTGCTCGTCGTTGCGCTCGAGGGCCAGAGGGCTCGACGCCGGATCTTGCATGGGAAGGGAGGAGGGGTCCCAGTCAAAGTGGGGGGCCTCCTGGGGCTCTGCCCTCTCGAGCCCGTGGAGCTCGCTCTGAGAAGGTTCGATCGGGTGGTCTGACTGTCCAAAGATCGGCATCTGCCGGGCATCGGCGGGCTGGGAGCCGGTCTTGAGAGGAATGGGACCCAAGGCCCTGGCCTTTTACTCCGAGTGGTGTTTCGACCACATTCCGACGTTCCGGCGACCGGTATTGCAGGGGTATCACCCCCTTGCCGCAGGGCCGTCATTACGCCATTGCGCTGCGGCGTTGGGTCTTTGTGCCCTGTCCGGGCCGCCCCGCCCCTGCCTAGGTTGCCGTGGGGGGCTGGACCGTCGAGGACAGCCAGGGTGGGCCACGAACCAGAAGTAATCCGTCGTGCGGACGACGACGGCAGCGGTGGCCATGGCGGTGGCCCCTTCCTTCGCCGCAGGTGGTCGACGCGGAGCCTGCTCGCCCTGATCGTCGTCCTCGAGCTCCTCTGCGGCGCGGCGGGAAGCGCCTTCGCCGTCTGGCGTGTCACCGGCGCCCGGCGTCTGGCCGTCGACCTGATCCTCGCCGACGTGGCCGCCACCTTTCTGACGATCCTTCTGACGACGTACCTCGACCGCCGCATCACACAGCCCCTTCGCTGGTTGAGCAGGTCGGTCGAACGGGGGATCCCTCAGGAATCTCCGGGTGCCCTGCTCCGCCGAGCACCGACAGAGATCCGGGCGCTGTCCCAGCAGTTCGACCGCATGGCAGCCATCCGCAGCCGGATCGAGGCACGTCTGGCGGATCATTCCGCGCGCGACGAGCTGACCGGCCTTCCCAACCGGCGGGTGTTCGCCGGCCGACTGGAGCTCGCCCTCAACCGGCGGATCGGTCCCCGGTCGCTGGCCGTCGCCTTTGTGGACCTCGACAACTTCAAGGTGATCAACGGCAGCGACGGCCATCGCCGTGGCGACGCCGTGCTGGTCGCGGTGTCGCGGCGGCTGGCGGGGATGATCTCGCCGCCAAACAGCGTCGCCCGCTTCGGCGCCGACGAGTTCGTCGTTCTGTGCGAGGGCCTCACCGACGACGAACAGTGCGTCGAGCTTGCGGGCCGGCTGCAACGCGTCCTACAGCAGCCGATCATGGTCCACGGCGAGCCGGTCATGGTGACGGTGACCATCGGCATCGCCGTGTCGGAGGAGACATCAGGGTCGGAGGAGCTGCTGCGGAACGCCGAAGCCGCCATGCACCGGGCCAAGACCCGGCAACGGGGTTCGGTGGCCGTGTTCGACGCCGAGCTCGGCCGGCAGGCCAAGGCCCGGGCCCGGATCGAAGCCGACATCCGCCGGGGCCTCCAGCAGGACGAATTCGTCGTCGTCTACCAGCCCCAGTTCCGCATCGGCGACCGGAGGGTGCTGGGGGTGGAGGCTCTGGCTCGATGGCGTCATCCCCGCCACGGCCTGCTGGGCCCGGCGGAATTCGTCCCCGTGGCCGAGGAGACCGGTCTCATCCGGCCCATCGGCAACGTCGTGCTGCGCCAGGCCTGCCGGCAGCTGCGCCAATGGCGTGCCGCCGGCCTGGACCTGACGGTGTCGGTCAACCTCTCTCCCCGGCAGCTGGGCGACCCGGGGCTGCTGGCAGACGTGGAGGAAGTGCTGGACGAGACCGGAGTTCCGGCTGCGCAGCTCTTTCTCGAGCTCACCGAGAGCGGCCTTGTCGAAGACGAGCCGAACGTTCTGCGCATGCTGAGCTCACTGACCGAGCTCGGCATCCGGCTGGCTATCGACGACTTCGGTACCGGCTATGCGTCGCTGTCCAACCTGCTGCGCTTCCCGGTGTCGCTCATCAAGATCGATTCGAGCTTCGTCGCCGACCTGCACGCCAGCGGTTCTGCCATCGTGGCCGCCATCGTCGGAATGGCGAACGCGCTGGGGCTCTCGACGGTGGCCGAAGGAGTGGAGGACGCCGGGCAGCTGGAGCGGCTGCGGCAGATGGGCTGCGCGGCGGCCCAGGGCTTCTTCCTGGCTCGTCCGCAGGATGCCCGGGGCCTCGAACAGCTCGTCCACGTACTGAAGCAGACCGGTCAGGTATCCGCCCTGCCCAGCCTGCCCAGCCTGCCCAGCCTGTCCGGCTGAACCGGCGGATCAGCGGTCCAAGCCGTCCAGGTACCGGCCCATGGCGGCCAGTGCCACACGGAGGTCCTCCACCGAAGCGGCATACGACAGCCGGAGGTAGCCCTCGCCCCACTTCCCGAAGGCCGGCCCGGCCACACAGGCCACACCGGCCTCGTCGAGGAGGCCCTGTTGGAGCTCGATCGACGACAACCCGAAGCTCGAAAGGTTCGGAAAGGCGTAGAAGGCGCCCTCGGGGCGCAGGCAGGTGACGCCCGGCATGGCGTTCAGTCCGTCCACCACGACGTCACGGCGCCGGCGGAACTCGGCGACCATGTCCTCCACCGGCTGCCAGGGCCCCTCCAAGGCGACCTGCGCGGCGACCTGGCTGAAGGCGGAGGTGCAGGAGACGGAGTTCACCACGAGCCGGGTGATGGGTTCGACCATCTCCGGCGGAAAGACGCCGAAGCCGAGGCGCCAACCCGTCATGGCGAACGTCTTCGACCACCCGTCGAGGAGGATGGTCCGCTCGGCCATGCCGTCCATGTCGAGCACGCTGGCGCGCTCGGCGTCGTAGCGGATGGCCCAGTACACCTCGTCGCTGAGCACCGTGAGGTCGTGGCGCAGGCACGTCTCGGCGATGGCTTCGCAGTCGGCCTTGGTGAGCACGCTCCCGCACGGGTTGTGCGGGGAGTTGAGCACGAGCAGCCGGGTGCGGGGGGTGACCAGGCTCTGGAGCTCCTCGGGATCGATGCGGAACTGGTTCGACTCCCGCAGCGGCACCGGAACGGGGGTTGCCCCGGCGAAGGCGGTGATCGACTGGTACATGGGGAAGCCCGGATCCGGGAACAGGACCTCGTCGCCCCGCCCGCACAGGGCCAGGATGGTGAAGAACATGATGGGCTTGGCCCCCGGCGTGATCACCACGCGGTCGGGGCCGACGTGCATGCGGCCGGTGCGCTCCAGGAACTCGCTCACGGCCCTTCGCAGGCCGGGGGTTCCCGGAGCGGGCACGTAGTGTGTGGCGCCATCCCGTAACGCCTCCACCGCCGCTTCGACGATGTGCGGTGGGGTGGAGAAGTCGGGCTCGCCGATCTCGAGGCCGACCACGTGCCGGCCCCCCGCCTCCAGCTCCTTGGCCCTGGCCAGCACGGCGAAGGCCGACTCGGTACCCAATTTCTCCAAGCGCGGCTGCAGGTTCATCACCCTACGGTGGGCCCGAACGGCCTTCGGTGGCCAGGGCCGAAAGTCTTTCCGTGACCCGCACGGCCGGCCACGGGCGGCCCATCGGCTCTGGCCGTGTGGTGCTCCCGGCGGCGACAATGAGACACCGAGAGTCGGAGCACGCCGCATGTCGATCGTCGATCGTGACGCCCTTGCCGGGGGCACTCTGGGCCGGGGAGATAAGCGCGGCGCGCCCGGAGTAGACCGCCTGCTTGCCGCCGCCCGAGCCGACTTCGAGCGTTTCGAGGTGCTCAAGGACCTGGTCGACGAGTGCATCGACCTGCCGCTCAACTATCGGCAGAGCGGGCACCCCGGGGGCTCGCGGTCGAAGGTCCACATGCTGCTGGCGCTGCTGTTGTCGGGGGCCATGCGATGGGACGTCCGCCGGCCGTGGAAGGCCTTCTCCGATCGCCTCGTCCTGGCCGCCGGGCACACCGCTCCGGTGGTCTATGCCACCTTGGCGGTGCTGAACGAGGCAGTGCGCGCCCGCCACGAACGCACCGGCGACCCCCGCTTCGGCTTTCCGGAGGCGGGCCGTTACGCCCTCACGTGGGAGACCCTCCTCGACTTCCGCCGGCGAGGCGGACTGCCGGGCCACGCCGAGATGGAGGGGCGGACCCTCCTGCTCAAGTTCAACACCGGCCCGTCCGGACACGGCATGGCTCCGGCAGCGGGGGAGGCGTTGGCGCTCAAGTTGGCCGGCGCCGAGGCGGTGAAGGTCTTCGTCGTCGAAGGCGAAGGCGGTCTCACCCCCGGTGGTGCGCACGAGACGAAGAACATGGCATGGGGCCTCGGCCTGTCCAACCTCGTGTTCCTGGTCGACTGGAACGACTTCGGCATCGACCCGCGTCCGACGTCGGCAGTGGTGCACGGCACGCCGGTGGACTGGTTTGCCCCCTACGGGTGGAGGGTCCTCGGCACCGAGGCCGGCATGGAGTGGGAACCGGTCACCCGGGTGGTGCTGGAGGCGGCCTGTGGGGACAACCCGCAGGGACTGCCGTCGGTGGGGTGGTTCCGCACCCGCAAGGGCCGCGGCTACGGGAAGTACGACGCCGCCAGTCATGGGACCCCCTGGCCCATGCATGCGCCTGAGTTCTGGGCGGTGCGCAAGCAGTTCATGGAGCGCCACGGGGTGGAGTACGAGGGTGTCGACCAGCCCCCGCCGTCGGACGCCGCCGCCCTGAGACTCCAGGAAGAGGCGAACCTCCGCATCGCCCTGAGCGTCATGCGGCGCGACGAGGCGCTCGTCGACTGGCTCTCCGACCGGCTGCTGGCCATCGGCGCCGGCGTGCCCGAGAGGATGGCCGGCTTCCGGCTCCGCCCGGCCAAGGGAAGCCATCGGCCCACCGAAGACGCCCGGCTGCTCGACTTCGCGCACTACCCGCCGGCCATGTGGAAGAAGCCGGGGGAGAAAGCCCCGAACCGCGCCGCGCTGGCCAGCTGGGGCGCCTACGTCAACACACAGGCCAACAAGTACTACGGGCGGCCGCTGTTCGTCGCCTGCGCCGCGGACCTGGCCGACTCCACCAACATCTCCGGGTTCGCAGACGGTTTCGGCGACGACCCGGGCTTCGGCTGGTACGAGCGCGACCGGAACCCGACCGGGTCGCTGCTGCCCAGCGAGATCACCGAATTCGCCAATGCCGGCGCCATGGCCGGCCTGACCACGGTCAACCTGGCCGACGATCCCTTCGAGGACTTCGAGGGGTTCTGGGGGGCGTGCTCGACCTACGGGTCGTTCTCCTATCTGAAGTACGGCCCGCTGCGGCTGTTCAGTCAGTTGGCGCAGGACTGCGAGCTGCGGACGGGAAAGGTGCTGTGGGTGGCCGGCCACTCGGGCCCCGAGACCGCCGACGATTCGCGCACGCACTTCGGCATCTTCGCCTCGGGCGTGACGCAGCTCTTCCCCGAGGGCAGGGTGGTCGATCTGCATCCCTGGGAGCACAACGAGGTGCCGGTGGTGCTGGGGGCCGCCTTCTCCCTCGACGTCCCGATCGTGGCCCTGCACCTCACGCGTCCCGCCATCGAGATCCCCGACCGCCAGGCGATGGGCATGCCGTCACACTTCGCCGCCGCCCGGGGCGCCTATGTGCTGCGGCCCTATCAGCCGGGCCAGCCCAGAGGTGGCACCGTCTTCGTGCGTGGCACCATGCCGACGGCCAATCTGGTGCAAGCCCTGCCCGCCTTGGAGGAGCACCGGCTCAACGTGAAGGTGGTGGCCGCCGTCAGCCCCCAGCTGTTCGCGGCCCAGGATGCGGCGTACCGGGCATCGGTGTACACGCCGGCTGACACGTTGGACGCCATGGTGATCACCAACGGCGCCTTCTCCCTAATGCGCCACTGGGCCGGCGGCCCGCTCGTACGCGAGTACTCGCTGTCGTCGGATTGGGACGACCGCTGGCGCACCGGGGGCACGGTGGACGAGGTCATCGAGGAAGCACACCTCGACACCGGTCACATCGTGGAGGCGGTGGCCCGTTTCGTGGCCGAGCGCGACATGCGGCTGCGCCGATGGCGAGAGCTGGTGGAAGAGGCCGAATCCCCCACGTAGCCGGTGTCTCCGCAGCCGGCGACACCCCGCAAAGGGTCAGCGGTGACGACGATCGGCCAGGGTCCCGTCGTAGCCCGGCGCCTGTGCCCTGCGGCGCTCGACCATGACCTCTTCACCGGTGAAGACGTGGTCGAGGACCTGGCCGTCGGACGATCGCCGGACCCGGTACCCGAGCGCAAGCGCCTCGGCGACGACGAAGCCGTCGCTCCACTGTTGGAGGTAGTAGTTCCACACGCAGACGGCGGTGCCCGCCCCGATGGCTGCCGGGGCCGGGGGCAGGTCCGCGCCAGCGATGTATTCGACTGCGATCTTCGCCTGGCGCGACACGCGACGCCTCCTTGCAGCTGGGCCGACGAACACCTCGGCATTCGGCAGGATCTGCTTGAGCACCTGGGCACAAGGGCACTCATTCTCACGTAACGTGGTTGTGACTCCGTAGATTGTGACGTAAGTCCCTACGACAGCACTTATTGAGGTTGCATCGTTACGTCTAGTGTCAATTGTGGGGGCGTTGGGCAAGGGGGGAGCCGTGAAGGGAGCGCGTCGGGCCTTCCGGCGACGATGAGATGGCGGTAGTCGGCCGCTCGCGCGGCCGGTGGCTCTGGGCGCTCAGCGCCCTGGTCGGGGCCACGGCGGTGGTGGTCTACGCGGCCGCCGTCGTCCACCTGCCGGCGTTTCGGAACATGAGCCCGGCCATTGCCTGGCCGGTCCTGGCCGCGCTGTTCGCCCTGTCGGAGGCCGTGGTCGTCCACCTGCACTTCCGGGCCGACACCGATTCGATCTCGGTCAGTGAGCTGCCCCTCGTGCTGGGGCTGTTCTTCGCCACACCCCCGCACCTGGTGCTGGCTCAAGTGGTGGGGGCCGCCGCCGGGCTGGCTCTCGTCCGACGGCAGCGTCCGAGCGCGCTGGCCATGAACCTGGCCACTTTGAGCCTGCAGTGCACGGTCGCCCTGCTCGTGTTCCACTCCCTGGTGCGCCACGACCCGATCAGCGTCCAGGGCTGGGGGGCGGCCATGGCCGCCACCGCCGCGTCGGCCGGCATCGGGGTGGCGGCCACCGTGGCGGCCATCGTCGTGTCCCACCACCGTGCGCCGCGGGCGCGGACCGCGCAGACCTTCGCCCTGGGGCTGACAGCCACCTTCATCACCGCCAACTTCGCCGTCGTGGCGGCGCTGGCCCTGCGCGACGACACCTTGTCGGCGGTGCCGCTGCTGTTCATGACCGTCGTGCTGCTGTTGGCGTTCCGGGCCTACGGCAAGGAGCGCACCCGGCTCGACAGCTTGGAGTTCCTGTACCGTGCCTCCCAGGTCACCCAGGGGACGGGCGATCTGGACGAGATCCTCGTCGCCTTGCTCGAGCACGTGCGGGAGATGTTCCACGCCACCGCCGCCGAGCTGGTGATGCTGGACGAGCGAGGCGGAGGAGCCAAGCTGCGCACCACGGTGGGCCTCGGGCCGGCACCGGAGGTTATGGCGCCCGACGAATCGGTGTTGACCCGCAGCGCGCTGATGTCGGTGTCCTCGTCCCCGGCCTGCATCGTCCGGGCCCAGCTGGGCCAGGCCATGGTGGCGCGCCTGGTCGACGACGCCGGTGTGTTCGGCGCCCTGGTGGCGGCCACGCCTGCCGACGCCTCCGGCGTGTTCACCAAGG
>DATHCF010000361.1:0-15469 GCA_035319705.1 Acidimicrobiales bacterium
TGCGCCGCCGCCGGGCCCATGCCGAGCAGGAGCTCAGCGCGGTGCGCGACCGAGCCCAAGCGCTGCAGGTGGAGATGGCCGAGTCGTCGGTTCGCCACGAGGCGGCCGTGGAGGCTCTGCGCCGTGAGCTGGCCTGCGACCGGGCCGAAGCGCTGGCGGCTGCCTGCCCGGAGCTGCCCGAGGGCGTGAGCGCGCCGTCCCGGGCCGCTGCCCTGGAACATGAGCTGGCTGCCATGGGCCCGGTCAACCCGCTGGCGCTGGAGGAGCTCGGGGGGCTCGAGGAGCGCCAGCAGTTCCTGGAGGGCCAGGTGGACGACGTGCGTCGTGCGCGCCGCGAGCTCCAGCAGCTGGTCCGCGAGGTCGACGACGAGATCATGCGGGTGTTCACCGAGGCCTTTGCTGATGTGAACGCCCACTTCGAGGTGCTGGTGGGGACGCTCTTCCCCGGTGGCACCGGGCGCTTGACCCTGTCCGAGCCCGAGGACCTCCTGGACACCGGCGTGGAGGTGGAGGCCCGTCCGGCCGGTAAGAACGTGCGAAAGCTGTCGCTGTTGTCCGGCGGCGAACGGTCGCTCGTGGCGTTGGCCTTCCTGTTCGCCGTCTTCCGCAGCCGGCCGTCGCCCTTCTACCTCATGGACGAGGTGGAGGCCGCCCTCGACGACGTCAACCTGCACCGCTTTCTGGACCTGCTGCACGAATTCCGCGGCGAAGCACAGCTCATCGTGGTCAGCCACCAGAAGCGCACCATGGAAGCAGCCGACGCCCTGTACGGCGTGACCATGACGCCAGGCGGGTCGTCCAAGGTGGTGAGCCAGAAGGTGCGCCGCGCCCCGGCCGAAGAAGACGACGAGCGCCTGCCGGCGCAGCAGCCGGCGGTCACCGCCGGCTGACGGCCCTGGCGCGGTCGCTCGGTCCCTAGCTCACACCGGCGACGGCCAGCGTCGCATTCGGGGTGCTGATGTAGAGCTGCACCCGCAGAAAGCCGTGCCCGGTGTCGGCGACTGCCAGGGAGGTGGCGAATTGCGTCCACGACCCCCCCACCTCGATGGGGATGGCCGCGTATTCCTCCGGGGCCGAGCCGCCGAGCGCCCAGATGACCAGGGTGGCCGATACCGGGCTGTCCGAGGTGGACTCCAGGTACATCGAGGTCGTGTAGTCGTGGCCGGCCTGCGGCGTCACGGCCACGTCCTGCCACAGTGAGGCCGGCGTGCTGCTCCCGGTGGTGATCTGGAGCCAATTCTCCCCTGACGGACCACTCGATCCGCTTTCGACGGTGCCCGTGGGGTTCGACTGCCACGGCCCGAGGCCGGGCTGGTCGAAGCCGCCATCGGAGACGAGGCTCTGCTCCAGTGTCGGCTCATCCGCGTCGACGTTCTGGTCCTCGGCGCCCACGTAGATCTGGAACCGCAGGAACTGGTGGCCGGGGTCACCGATGCCGACGTTCGTGGAGAAGGGCATCCAACTCGTCGTACCCACCGTGACCTGCGTCTGGCCGAGCTCTTCCGGTGCCGAGCCTCCGAGTGCCCACACTACGACCGTCACCGGAACCGAAGTCCCCGTCGGCGAGCGAAGGAACACTGAAGCCTCGTAGGTGTCGCCCACGACCGGAGTGACGGGCACGTCCTGATAGAGGCTTGCCCCGGGGGTCGTGCCGCTGTTGACCTCGAGATAGTTCTGCCCCGATGGCACGGTCGACGATTCGTAGATCGATCGGTTCTGCCCCGGTCCCACCTGCCAGGATCCGATCCCCTGCGAGAACCCGGCGTCGCTCAGCCCGGCATCCTCGAGCAGCGCCCCTGCGACGTCGATCGTCTGGTCCGTGGACACGTAGATCTGGAAGCGCAGGAGCTGGTGCCCGGTCCGCGCTACATCGATGATCGTGGAGTACAGCGACCAGCTCGACCCGCTCACCGTGAGCTGCGACTGACCCACCTCGGTCGGTGCCGAGCCTCCCAGCGCCCACACGACCAAGGTCGCCGACACGGGCGATCCGCCGGGCGAGCGGAGGTACACGGAGCCGGCGTAGCTGTGGCCGGCCACCGGCGCCACCGCCACGTCCTGGAAGAAGCTGGACGACGCCCCCGAGCCGCTGTTGAAGGCGGCGTAGTCGGGTCCGAGCGGCGTGGTCGCCGATGAGTAGATGGAGCGGTTCTGCCCCGGTCCGACCTGCCACGGGCCCACGCCCGGCTGGGCGAAGACCGCGTCTGCGAGCAGGTTCGCCGTGGACAGCGTTCCGGTATAGGCAGCCGAAGAGGGCGCCGATGCGCTCACCGTCTCGGACTGGGTGGCGCTGGTGAGGCCGCTGGCCGCGGCGGTGACGGTCGGGCTGCCGGTGTTGGTGTCGCCGTAGTAGAAGCTGACGCTCGACGAGCCGCTCGGGATGTCGACCGAGTTCACCCCCGGGCCGTTCTGCGATGCCGAGAACATGCCGCCCGCGCTGGAGGACGAAAGGTCGATCGTTTCGGCGGTGGTGGTGGGGTTGCCGAAGCCGTCCTGCTCCTGCACCGCGAGGGGACCGAGATCGGGGCCGGCCGACGTGGTGCCCGACACCGGGGCGGTGACGAACACCAGCTGCTCTACCGTGGCAGCGGTGACGGTCTCCTGCTGGGTGGCGCTGGCGAGGCCGCTGGAAGCGGCGGTGATGGTCGGGGTGCCGGCCTTGGTGTCGCCGTAGTAGAAGCTGACGCTCGACGAGCCGCTCGGGATGTCGACCGATGTGACCGCGGTGCCGTTCTGGGTGGCCGAGAACACCGCCGTGCCGGTCGAGCTGGACGAGAGGTTCACCGTCTCGGCCGTGGTGGTGGGATTCCCGTAGGTGTCCTGCTCCTGCACGGTGATCGGTCCCGCGCTTGCCGTAGAGGAGGCTGGTCCCGTCACCGCGGTGGTGGTGAACACGAGCTTGGCGGCCGGCGCCGAGTTGGCCAGGGTGAAATCGATCGTCGGGAGTCCCTGGCTCGTCACCGAGACTTGGTAGGGGTCACCGGCGCTGTCGTTCGCCTTGGGAACGGAGGAGGTCACCTGGCCGTTCGATTGGCTGGCGTCGGTCTCGCTGTTGGTGGCGTTGCCGAAGGTGACGCTGGGACCCGCCGAGGGGGCCGTGAACGTCACCTCCACGTCGTCCTCGGGGTTGCCATAGGGGTCCTCGACCGACACGACCAGGGCGTCGGCGAACGAGGATCCGGCCGGGGTCGTCTGGTCGTTGCCGCTGTCGATCACCATCTGCGAGGGCGGGGCAGGCGAAACGCTGAACGACGGGGAGGTGGACCCGGTCACCGTATTCTCGGTGGCGTCCGACGAGGTCATGGTGTACGTGCCGGAGACGTTGATCTGCAGCTCGCTGAAGCCGGCGGTACCCCCGGTGGCCGTGACACTGGCCGAGGCGTCCCCATTGGAGAAATCGCCGGAGGACAGCGTGAGCTCCACGACGTCAGTGGAGCTCGATCCGCTCGTCTCGAGGTTGCCGAACGGATCCTCGATGTTGACGGCCGGCTGTGTGCTCAGCGCGGACCCGGCCGTGCCGTCGCCAGGGGGCGTGCTGAACACCAGTTTGGAGGCGGCCGCCGGGGTGACCGTCTCCGGCTGGGTGGCGCCGGTCAAGCCGGACGCTGCAGCGCTGAGCGTGGGCGATCCGGCCTTCTCGTCGCCGTAGTAGAAGCTGGCCGTCGACGATCCCGAGGCGATGGGCACCGAGGTCACCGCCGTGCCGTTCTGGGTGGCCGAGAACTCATGGGTGCCGGTCGAGTTGGACGAGAGGTTGACCGTCTCGGCTGTGGTGGTGGGGTTCCCGTAGATGTCCTGCTCCTCCACGGTGATCGGGCCGATATCGGCAGTGGACGAGGCTGCGCCTGACAGCGGAGTCGTCACGAACACCAGCTTGGAGGGGGTAGCCGCGGTGATGGTCTCCACTTGTGTGCCACTGGTCAGCCCGGTGGCGGCTGCCGTCAGGGTGGGATGGCCCGCCGTTTCGTCGCCGTAGTAGAAGCTGGCCGTCGACGATCCCGAGGCGATGTCGACCGAGGTCACCGCCGTGCCGTTCTTGGTGGCGGAGAACTCGTAATTGGTGCCGGTCGAGCTCGACGTCAGGTTCACCGTCTCGGCCGTGGTGGTCGGGTTCCCGTAGGGGTCCTGCTCCTCCACGGTGAAGGGGCCGACAGAGGCGGAGCTCGAGGCGGAGCCGGACTGGGGCGTGTTGGTGAACACCAGCTGGGAGACGCCGGCCGCCGACACGGTGAACGACGACGAGGTCGCCCCGCTGATCGTGCCGTCGGTCGTGTCGGCCGCCGTGAGCGTGTAGCTGCCCGCCGTGTTCACCTGCAAAGCGCTGAAGTCGGCCAAGCCGCTCGAGGCGGTGACGCTGGCCGTGGGGCTGCCAGTCGAGAAGTCACCGGACGACAGCGTGAGCTGGACCGTGTCGCTCGAGCCGGAGCCGCTGCTCACGGTGTTGCCGTAGGTGTCCTCCACGCTGACCACCGGCTGGGAGCTGAGAGCCGATCCGGCGGTGCCGTCGCCCGGCTGCGTGGTGAACACGAGCTTCGAGGCGGCGGCCGGGGCGACCAGCTCGGCTTGCTGACCATTGGTCAGCTCGCCGGAGGCCGCCGTGATGGTGGGCGTGCCCGCCTGCTCGTCGCCGTAGTAGAAGCTGGCTGTCGAGGATCCCGAGGCGATGTCGACGGAGCTCACCTCCGTGCCGTTCTTGGTGGCGGAGAACTCATGGGTGCCGCCCGAGCTGCTTGTGAGGTCCACCGTCTCGCTCGTCGTGGCCGGCACGGCGTCGCCGAAGGCGTCCTCCTGCTCCACCGTGATCGGCCCGAGGTCGGCGGTGCTGGAAGCGGGGCCCGTCACCGGGCTCGAGGTGATCACCAGCTGCGAAGCCGGTCCGAGATTGGTGAGCGTGAAGTCGGCGCTGCTGAGGGCCCCACTGGTCCCCGTGACGGTGTACGGCGCGCCGGCCATGTCGTCGGCCATGGGGACGGCCGAGGTGGCCACGCCGTCCGCCGCCGTGACGGTCTGGGTATAAGAACCGCCGAAGGTGGCGCTCGGTTGGCCCGACGGGGGAGGGGTGAAGGTGACGCTGGCGTTCGAGCCGGCGCCGGTGGTCACGACGTTGCCGTAGCGGTCTTCGACGCTGACCGTAAGGGCCGTGCCGAACGAGTCACCCGCCGGCGTGGACTGATTGTTGCCGGCGGAGACCACCAGCTGGGAGGCATCGGCAGCGGTGACGGCGTAGGAGCCGCTCGCCGTGGGGGTGGTGTCGGAGGAGGTCGACTCGTCGATCGTGTAGTCGCTCGAAGCCAAGGTGGGATTGCTGGTGTTGACGACAGTCACCGTCACGTCGTCGTCGGCTCCGATCGAGGACGCCGACAAGGTGATCACGACGTTGTTGGCGGTGAGGCTCCCGTCGACGGCGGTGGCGTCGACCGATCCCACCGTGGCCGACCCGGTGGCAGCGGCCACGGTGTAGTCGCCGGCGATGGAGGAGAAGTTCGTGCCGTTCGGGGCGGTGAAGGTGATGGTGCAGGACGACGGGCAGCTCGCACCGGGGGGGATGGCGCCGGTGAGGGTGCTCGTCGTGAAGGTGATCGTGTAGGTGGTGTTGGCCCCGGCAACGGCCGACTCGGGCGAGACGGTGCCGCCCGCCACCGAGGTCGCTCCGGCCGGCGATGCCAAAAAGAGCAGTACCCCGATCGTCGCTGCACCAGACAAGAACGCCACGCCGCCCAGCATTCGCCACCGCCCACGAGACATCGACACGCCCCCTCTGTTTCGTTCGCCACCCCAGCGCGCCCCGTATCGCAGCTGATCATGGGTTGGACGTCTGTTGCGCCGTCGTCGTAAATATTGCCACCCTGCGTGAAGCTAATTTTCGTTCCCGCGCGCAATCGGCCTTGCCACCGGCGGCCGGGTCCCGCTGCTCCGGCCCCCGTCGCGCCCTTCTGCGCCATGACCCGGCATCGGTAGGCTCCCGCCCACCGTGCTCGTCCTGTGGATCGTCCTCGCCGCCGTGCTGGTGACGCTGGTGGTGGTGCTGAGCGTGGGTCTGGCGCGGCGCGCCCAGGCGTCTGCACCGGGAACGGCCGACACCGCCCCAACCGTCGACACCGGCGTCGGTCCCCCACCGCCCCCGCCTTCGGCACCCGCCTCGGTGCCCGAACCGCTGGCGCCCGAGGCCGTCGTGCTGCGCCAGGGCATGGCCAAGTCGCGCGGCGCCATCTCCGGGTACCTGCGCGCGCTTCGCGCCAGAGGATCGGTCGACGACGCCACCTGGGACGACTTGGAGGAGGCCCTGCTGCGGGCCGACGTGGGAGTGTCGACGACGACAGCGCTCCTCGAGGACCTGCGGGGCAAGGTCCGCAACGGCGAGGTGCGCGGTGCCGACGGCGTGCTTGAGGCGTTGCGCCGGGACCTCGAGTCGTCGTTGGTGGCCGACGACGGTTCCGAGCTGTGCTTCGTGGACGGCAAGACCAACGTGTGGCTCTTCGTGGGCGTGAACGGAGTGGGTAAGACCACCACCATCGGCAAGGTGGCGCGTCAGCAGGTCGCCGCCGGGCGCTCGGTGCTGCTGGCCGCCGGTGACACCTTCCGGGCCGCCGCCGGCGAGCAACTCGACCGGTGGGCCGATCGCGTCGGGGTCGAGCTGGTCCGGGGCCGCGAGGGCGGCGATCCCAGCGCGGTGGTGTTCGACGCCGTGCAGCGCGCTGCCGCGCGGGGCAACGACCTGGTGCTGGCCGACACGGCCGGCCGGCTGCACACCAAGGTCAACCTGATCGAGGAGCTCAAGAAGATCCGGCGGGTGGCGGAGCGTCCGCCGGGCACCGTCAGTGAGGTCCTCCTGGTCCTCGACGCCACCACCGGTCAGAACGGGTTGGCCCAGGCCCGACAGTTTCTCGAGGCCGTCGGCGTGACCGGTGTCGTCCTGACCAAGCTCGACGGAACAGCCAAGGGGGGCATCGTGCTTTCGATCGAGCGGGAGCTGGGATTGCCCGTGAAGTTGGTGGGCATCGGGGAAGGCGCAGAGGATCTGGTGGCCTTCCACCCGGCCGAATTCGTCGCCGCCCTGTTCGATTGATCGCCATGGACTGCTTCACCCCGGCCCATCCGACCCCACCGGCCGGCTCCTGCAGCGGCCGGCGCACGCCCCGGTAACCTGAACGCTCGCATGTTCGACGTCCTGTCCGACCGACTCGAAGCCATTCTCGGTCGTCTGCGCAGCCGGGGCCGGCTCAGCCAAGGCGATGTCGACGAGGCGTTGCGGGAGATCCGCACCGCCCTGCTCGAGGCCGACGTCGAGGTGGGTGTCGCCCGCTCCCTGGTGGACGGCATCCGCAACCGCCTGGTCGGCGAGGAGCTGTCGCGCAGCTTGAGCCCAGGCCAGCAGGTGGTGAAAGCGGTCAACGAGCAGCTGGTGCAGGCGCTCGGCGGCGAGGCGCTGCACATCACCTACGCTCCGGCGCCGCCCACCGTGGTGCTGCTGGCCGGCTTGCAAGGTTCGGGAAAGACCACCACTGCGGCCAAGCTTGCTCGCTGGTTCCGCCAGCAAGGCCGCAATCCCATGCTGGCCGGCGCCGACCTCCAACGCCCGGCCGCCGTCGAGCAGCTGCGGATCCTGGGCGAACAGTCGGGCGTGCCGGTGTTCAGCGAGCCCACCGATCCGCTGTCGGTGGCCCGGCGCTCCCTGGAGGAGGCACGACGGAGAGGACGTGACGTCCTCATCGTGGACACCGCCGGACGGCTCACCATCGACCAGGCGCTCATGGATGAGGTGCGGCGGCTGTCGGAAGCCCTGACACCGCACTACACGTTCCTCGTCATCGACGCCATGACCGGACAGGACGCCGTCTCCACCGCCCAGGCCTTCCACGGCGCGCTGTCTCTCGACGGCGTCATCCTCACCAAGCTCGACAGCGACGCCCGCGGGGGAGCGGCGCTCAGCGTCAAGGAGGTCGTGGGCCGGCCCATCGCCTTCGCCTCCACCGGTGAGCGGCTAGCGGACTTCGACCAGTTCCATCCCGACCGCATGGCCAGCCGCATCCTCGGCATGGGGGACGTGCTCAGCCTCATCGAGCAGGCCGAGCGTGAGTTCGACAGGGAGGTGGCCGAGGAGGGCGCCACGCGGCTGCTCGAGGGACGGTTCACCCTGGAGGACTTCCTCGCCCAGCTGCAGCAGGTGAAGAAGCTCGGCTCGCTCGGCGGCATCCTGTCGCTGCTGCCCGGCGTGCCCAAGGACCTGAAGGCGGCGGATTCCATCGTCGACGACCGTCAGCTGTCCCAGGTCGAAGCCATCGTCTGCTCCATGACCGCGGAGGAGCGGGCCGAACCGGCGCTGGTCGACGGATCACGCCGCCAGCGCATCGCCCGGGGTTCGGGTACGAGCACGCAGGAGGTCAACCAGCTTCTGCGCCAATTCAAAGAGGCGCAGGCCGTCATGCGTTCGCCCGGGATGCTGGGCGGACTGCTCGGAGGAGGCCGGGGACTGGGCGGACTGCGCCAGGCGGCGAAGATGGCCGACGCCCTGGGCGGCGAAGGTGGGCCCCTGGCTGGATTGGCCAGTGCCGGTGCGCCCGGGTCACCCGCCGACGAGCTGTCCGGCCTGGCGGGAATGGGCGGGCTGCCGTCGTTGGCCGGTCTTCCCGGTGCTCTTCCCGGTGCTCTCGGTGGCACGTCGGACGGCCGGGGGGGGCCGGCCAAGGGGGGCAAGGGCAAGAAGAAAGGTGGCCGGGTCACCCCCAAATCCGGACGGCCTCGGCCGCCACGCTGAGGGTGGTTCGCCGCCCGGTTCTGCACACGGCAGAATAGGAGGTCCGCGCCGCCACGGCGGCCGGCCGTGGGCCCATCAATCGTGTGTCGGGGTCCGCCATCGCCGACCAAGCAGGAGTTCGACTGTGGCCGTAAAGCTCCGCCTCATGCGGATGGGAAAGACCAAGCAACCGACGTACCGCCTGGTGGCCGCGGACAGCCGCTCCCCGCGCGACGGCAGGTTCATCGAGGTCCTCGGCACCTACGCCCCGCGCGGCCGCTCGACCGCCCAGCCGGAGGCCGTGATCGAGATCGACAACGCCAAGGCGCTCAAGTGGCTTCGGCAGGGTGCCCGGGCGACCGACCGGGTGGAGAAGCTGTTGCGCCGCTCGGGTGCCTGGGACGAGTTCAGCGCCGGCGGGAGCACATGAGCGGACCGCTGGAGGACATGGACGGAGGCCACGCCGAGCGGGCCGAGCCGGGCAACGAGGCGATCTCGCCCGATCAGGCCGACGACGATCTCGGCAACCGGGTGGAAGGCGGCAGCGCCCGCGCCGTGCTTGGCTACCTGGCGCGATCACTGGCCGACGAGCCCGAGGCAGTGGTCATCGAGACCGACGACTCCGGACGTACCACTCGATTTCGTATCCACGTGGCGCCTGGCGACATGGGCCGGATGATCGGACGGCGGGGCCGGGTGGCGCAGGCCATCCGCACCCTGGTCCGGGTGGCGGGATCACGTGACGGGATGGACACCAACGTCGACTTCGTCGACGACTGACGGCCCGGGTTCTCGACCTCCGCTGCTCGAGGTCGGGAGGATCCTCCGGCCGCACGGCCTGGCCGGGGAAGTGCTGGTGGTACTGGTGAGCAACCGGCCGGAGCGCACCAGGGCGGGGACGGTCTTCGAAACCGACAGCGAGGGAGCCCTTCGGCTTGAGCAGGCGCGTCCCTTCGGGCGGCGGTGGTTGATGCGCTTCTCCGGCATATCCAGTCGTCACCAGGCGGAGGCGGTGCGCGGCGTGGTGCTGCGGGCCCGTCCTCTCCTCGACGACGAGGCGCTGTGGGTGCATGAGTTGGTGGGCGCCGAAGTGGTACGCCGTGGCCATCCCGAGAGCGTCGGCCGCGTGCGCGCCGTGCTGTCCAACCCGGCCAGTGACGTGCTCGAGCTGGAGGACGGCCGGCTGGTGCCGGTCCGCTTCGTGGTCGCGCACCATGCAGGGCGCCTCGAGGTCGACGTCCCGCCCGGCCTGCTCGACGAGTAGCGGGTGTGACGATGCGGATCGACGTCTTCACGATCTTCCCCGACCTGGTCGAGCACTTCTGCTCGGCATCGCTGCTGGGCCGCGCCCGCCAACAGGGCGTGCTCGACCTGCGCGTGCGGGATCTGCGCTCGACGGCCACCGATCCGCGTCGCAGCGTCGACGACGTGCCGTACGGCGGAGGCGCCGGCATGGTGCTCGCTCCGGGACCCATTTTCGGCGCGGTGGAGCAGGCCGATCCTCCCCGGCCGCTGCTGCTGCTCGGTCCCGGAGGCCGCCGATTGGACCAGCAGCTGGTCGAGGAGCTGGCCGACGGCGGGTCGCACGGCGGCTTTTCCCTCCTCTGCGGGCGCTACGAGGGCGTCGATCAGCGGGTGGTCGACCACCTGGTCGACGGCGAGCTTTCGATCGGTGACTACGTCTTGGCCGGCGGGGAGGCGGCCGCCATCGTGGTGGTCGAGGCGGTCTCCCGCCTGCTGCCCGGAGTGCTGGGCAACAAGGCCTCAGTCGCCGACGAGAGCTTCGCCGGGGGGCTGCTCGAGTACCCGCAGTACACCCGGCCCGCCGACTTCCGCGGGTGGCCGGTGCCCGAGGTCCTGCGCCAGGGTGACCACGGCCGCGTGGCGCGCTGGCGTCGCGCCATGGCCCTGCGACGTACCCTCGACCGGCGACCGGACCTGCTCGAGGCCCGGGGTGGCCTGACCGACGAAGAGCAGCAGCTGCTGGCAGAGCCGGGAGTCCACGGGGAGCCCTGAGCGCCCGCCGGCTCGCCGGGCCGTACCGGGGCATTGCCGCCATCCGGGCCGGGCCGCGGTGGGGTGTGGAGGGGGGCCAGGGATGCGGCCGTCCGTTGCGGAACGGTATCCTTCCCCTTCCTGGATCCGGTTCGGGATGTCCCGCCGGGCCGGGCTCGCCCGGGCGCAGCAGCGCCGGGGCCACTTTGAACCGGCACCCCCGCAAGGACGCGCGCCATGAACCCGACCGACATCGTCGACCGCCAGAGTCTCCGGGACGACATCCCCGACTTCCGTCCGGGCGACACGGTCAAGGTCCACGTCCGTGTGGTGGAGGGCAACCGGGAGCGGGTGCAGGTCTTCCAGGGTCCGGTGATCCGCCGGCAGGGAGCCGGCGCGCGCGAGACCTTCACCGTGCGCAAGGTGAGCTTCGGCGTGGGTGTCGAGCGCACATTCCCCGTGCACTCGCCGATCCTGGCCAAGATCGAGGTCGTGACCAGGGGAGACGTCCGCCGGGCCAAGCTGTATTACCTGCGTGGGCGCGCCGGCAAGGCGGCGAAGATCAAAGAGAAGCGGCAGCCGACCAGTCGCTGAGCCCGGGAGCTGCAGCCTCTGGGAGCTGGCGGTGCGTTGCGGCAGGTCGGGTCACTGCCCGGACCACTTAGCGCGGTCGAAGGAGAAACAATTTTGGTCACTCCTCGTGGTGTCCAGCCATGGGCAGGGCCCTTCGGCGCAGGAATAGGGGTCTAAAGTCCTCAAGCAACCCCTGGTGCCGGCCGAGGCTCTCCTGCATCCGCACAATTTTCAGGCGGTCCCCAAGGAGTCCGCACCATGGGACTGTTCCGTACCCCGGCACATGCCAAGCAGCCGGAGAAGCGTTCCCGACGCAACAAGGTGTTCGCCATGCTGCTCGGGTTCCTCCTGGCGGGCACCGCGGCCTACGCCACGAGCAACTGGGTCATAGGGCTGAACTCGGGCTCCTCGGGCGAGGCCCAGTCTGCTGCGTTGGGGAACCTCACCATCACCGCCACCGCCGGTGGTACCAACCTGCTGTACCCGGGCGGGAACGGCGACGTGGTGGTCTCCATCAGCAACCCCAACCCCTACCCGGTCACCGTCACCGCCGTGCAGCTGCCCGCCGACACCACCTACGCCACGGGCTACACCACCAGCTCACTCACGACCACCCAAAGCGGATGCCTGGCTTCCACGCCGAGTGACGTGGTGTGGAACTACTCGACGGGCACGAGCGGCACGTCACACACCCTGACGAGCGCACTCACGGTGGCAGCCACCGGGCAGGCCAACAATCCCTTGGTCGTGACCTTCACCGACGACGCCACCATGACCAGTGGGGCCCCTGCCGCCTGTGCCAGCACCTACTTCGAGATGCCATCGTTGACCGGCGTGACGGCTTCTGCCGAGCAGAACGGCGCGACGACGAGTCCCGCCACCGATAGCTGGACCAGCTGACGGGGGCGCCGAAGCCGGCACATGCGGGCGACGATGTGGGCGTTGCGAATCACCCTGGTGGCGGCATCGACGGCAACGTTCACCATCTCCGGTGCGGCGGCAGCGTCGACCTGGCCGGTGTCGATCAGCGGGTCGAACGGGGGGGAGTCGCACTCGAGCGGTCTGCCGTCGGCCCCGAGCGCGCCGTCGGTGGCGTGCACCTCCGGCCTCTCCGACACGGTGAAGGCGTCCTGGGATGCGGTCGCCACCGCCAGCACCTACGACGTGTACGACGCCACGAGCGCCGCCGGGGGGCCGTACAGCTTGGCGGCGAGCGGTGTGACCACCACCTCTTGGACGAGCGGGGCGCTGGCGTCGGGCAACTACTGGTTCGAGGTCACCGCGTTCGAGGGAACCAACTGGCAGAGCCCAGATTCCAGCGTCACGTCGGAGGTTTCCATCGTCAACCTCGGCGTCACGGGAACCTGCGAATCGCCCTGACCGGCCCAGCGGCCGCCGGCCTCCCCCGAGTTCGCTCCGGTGAATTACACCGCTGTAACAGGCTGTCACAGGGCTCTGGCAGGCTTCTCAGGGCACCCGGTTAGAGTCACGAGACCCGGAGGGCGAGGGTGGCTCGAGGCCAACATGAGCGAAGAGGACCTTGAACGGTATGAGGCCGAGATCGAACTGGGCCTCGTCCAGGAGTACCGCACAGTGCTCCCCCTGTTCCGCTACGTGGTGGAGACCGAACGTCGCTTCTACCTGGCCAACGAGGTGAAGGTCTCGGTGCGCGACGGGTGCACTCCGACCTGCATCGAGATCGAGCTCGACGACGCCTGGGTGTGGGACATGTACCGCCCCGCCCGTTTCGTCCCGCGCGTGCGAGTGCTCACCTTCCGGGACGTCAACGTGGAACGGTTGCCCGAGCGCGACACGTGAGCCGATGACCCGTCGCGGCGGACTGGTGGGCCGACGCGGTGAGGAGGCCGTGGTCCGCTTCTACGAATCTTCGGGCTTCGTCGTGCTCGATCGGAATTGGCGGTGTCCCGATGGCGAGCTCGACCTTGTCGTGGCCGATGGCGCCGGGAAGTTACTCGTCTTCTGCGAGGTGAAGACACGCACGTCCCCGAGCTTCGGCTCCCCGGGCGAGGCGGTGACGCCGGCCAAGGCGCGCCGGCTCCGCCGGCTGGCCGGTCGCTGGATGGCCGAGGCCCGGCCGTCTGGTTGCTCCCCTTCCGCCTTGCGCGTGGACGTGGCGGCGGTGCGGCCCGGGCCGGGTGGGAAGGCCGTCGTCGAGCTGATCGAGAACGCCTGCTGAAGAGGCTCCCGATCGCTGCTGAGTAGGGTGACTCCGCAGGTGCCGGCAACGGGGCCGCTCGGTTCATGCGCGTCGGACCATCACAGGAGTGACAGTGGGAAGCACCGAGACCATCATCGTGGATCGTCGAGATGGCGTCGTCACCATCACCTTGAACCGCCCGGAGCGCAAGAACGCCGGCAACGGGCTCATGTGGCAGGAGATTCGCCAGGCCTTGAGCGAGGTGGAGCGCCAGCGCCACGACCGCGTGCTGGTGGTCACCGGCGCCGGCGGGGACTTCTGCTCGGGGGCCGACATCACCGATCCGGGCGGGGTGAGCGGCGATCCTCAAGATCCGCACCTGGTACGGATGCGGATCTTCGGCGACGTGATGCTGGCTCTCCATCATCTCTCCAAGCCCACCATCGCCAAGGTCGGCGGCGTGGCGGCGGGAGCGGGCTGCAGTCTGGCTCTCCAGTGCGATCTCGTCGTGGCCTCCGAGGGGGCCCGGTTCTCCGAGATCTTCTCCCGGCGTGGCTTGTCGGTGGACGGCGGGTCCTCGTGGCTCCTGCCGCGGATGATCGGACTGCACCGCGCCAAGGAACTGGCCTACTTCGCCGACATGCTCTCGGCGTCGGAGGCAGCCGAGATCGGATTGGTGAACAAGGTCGTTCCTGACGACCAGCTCGACGCATTCGTCGACGGCTGGGCGACGCGCTTGGCGACAGGGCCGCCTCTGGCGTTGTCGATGACCAAGCGCCTGTTGAACAGTGGATCGCTCGTGTCGATGGCGCAGGCCCTCGAAGACGAGGCCCGGGCGCAGACGGTGAACTTCTTCAGCGCCGACACCCACGAGGCCATGCGGGCCTTCGCCGAGAAGCGCGAGCCGCGCTTCGAGGGCCGGTGACCCTCCAGCACCGACCTCCAGGGTGAGCATCGCCGAAGCGCCGCACGCCTTGGTGCTGGCCCCCATGCGCGCCGAGCTGCGTCCCGTGGTGCGGGCCATAGGGGGCCGGCCCGACCGAACGGCGGACGTCTGGGTGCACGTGGGGCGGGCGGGTCGCACCCGCGTCACCGCAGCCCTCATCGGCGTTGGGCCCGGTCCCGCCGGGCGCGCCACCAAGCGGCTGCTCGATGCCGCCTCCTACGACGTGGTGGTCGTGAGCGGGATCGCCGGCGGCATAGGGCCCCGGGTCGCCGTGGGGGACCTCGTCACCCCGGCCGAGGTGGAGGACCTGGTTAGCGGACGGCGTTTCACCCCCGAGCCGCTAGGAAACCACGCGCCGGACGGGGTGCTGTCCACCACCGCCGCCGAGCTCATCCTCGACGACGCCCGCCTGCGAGAGATGACGAGCCGTGGGGTGGTGGCCCTCGACATGGAGACGGCTGCGGTGGCCGAGGAGTGCGAGGGACGCCAGGTGCCGTGGGCGGTATTCCGGGTGGTGAGTGACCGGCCCGAGGAGGGCCTGCTCGACCATGCGGTGTTCGAGCTGCTGGAGGCCGACGGCTCGGTCAACCTGGTGCGCACGCTGCGGTACGTCGCGGCGCGCCCCGGACGGGTGCGGGGCCTCGCGCACCTGGCTCGTGATGCTGCCGTCGCCGCCCGTCGCGCTGCCCGAGCCGCTGTCGAGGCCTGCGCCTCTCTGTAGGTCTCCGAGCAAGCGGCTGCGTACGAGCGCCAGCGCCTGCGCTCAGTCCTTTGGTGGCCGGGGGGACTCGTCGCGCGTCAAGTGCGCTGCGACGTAGAGCCGCCCCTCAACGGTCACGGGCTGAAGGCGGACGTGGATGGGGACGAGCTCGCCTTCCGCCGTCTCGGCCTCGGGATAGAGCCCCGGGTCCATCTCCCGGTCACGCGGCTCGACCTGATAGCCGCGGCGGTAGGCCTGGTGCCCCCAGCGCCGGTCCGACGGCACGAGCATCTCCACGAACTCACCGGCGATGTCGTCGCTGCCCATGCCGAACAGCTCCTCGGCCGGTGCGTTGAGGCCGAG
>DATHCF010000362.1:0-6773 GCA_035319705.1 Acidimicrobiales bacterium
GGGGGGTGGTGCGGCAATGGCGTTGGCGCCGTTGGAGGGGTCGAAGATGGTGTCGATGTCGGTCGAGATGTCACCGAAGGCGGTACCCGACATGAGGAAGCGCCGGTTGGGATAAGTCTGGCAGGGCGCCGAGCAGAACCAGTAGTTGGCGATGGTGAAAGCCTGCGCCATGGAATGGGTGAAGGGGATCTCGGCCGCCGTCCAGTAACCCATGGGATCGACGTCCCCGTTGGCGATGACGAATCCCGCCATGTTCCTCGGCAGCAGGGGCACCTGCGACAAGGGTTGCGACCATTCGAATGATGCCGGGTTGTAGGAACCGGTCGAGTACTCCGAGGAGGACTCGCTGCCGTATGCCCAGTACATCGAGCCGTGGGTGCAGTCCCAGCTCTGGTCCACGCCGCCCGGGTCACACGTCGTGTCCATGTGGTACGGCTCGATCTGATTGCCGTTGCCGTCGCTGTTGACGTAGACGCCGCTCGAGTAGCTGGGCCACCCCCGGCCGGCGCCCCGGTCGAGTTGAACGGCCCGACCACGTCGGAGCGGGTTTTCGACAAGTCGCCGAGGAAGTTGTCGAAGGAATGGTTCTCCATCATGAGGACCACGATGTGGTCGAACGGCATGGCGGGGTTGGGCGTCCCCGGCAACGCGGTGGGATAGGGAAGCGAATTCGGGGCTCGCAGCGAAGCATCGGACAGAAGCGGCCAGCGCCGACCCGGCGGCCACAGCAAACGGGAAGCCCCCACGGCGCCCGCTGCCACCAGCCCGGATCGCAGTAGCGTGCGCCGCGAAAGGCGCACGACCGCAGGTTCCGCCCGAGATTCCGTCACGTCCGCCTCCGCGTGAATCCCCCGACGGCGCACGATGGTAGCAGTGGCGGGGCGGCCCCGAACCTGTCACGAACAGGACACCTGATCTCCGCTCAGGTCGAGCGACGCTCCGCCACCTGGGCGCCCGATCCTGCGGGACACGGACCGGCGGCGGATCACTCAGGTGAGCTGGATCAAGCCCATTCGCATCGCCTTCAGGACAGCCTGCGCTCTGTCGTGGGAATCGAGCTTCTCGTAGATCGAGGAAAGGTGGTTCTTCACCGTTTTGACGCTGATGTAGAGATGGTCCGCCGCCTCGGAGATGGACATCCCGGTCGCCATGACGCGGAGCACCTCCTCTTCGCGTCGGCTGACACGTTGCGCCTTCAGATTCCCGGCGGCATGGTCCGGATCATGCGCCGCAGCGGCCGGGCCGGAGGCCATGGCCGAAGTGGAGATGACGAGATCACCCTGCAACACCCGCGAGACGGCTTCCACGATTCCGGAGGTTGTGCAATCCTTGACCAGGTAACCCTGGGCGCCCGCCGCCAGAGCCGACGCTACGGCCATCTCGTCAGAGAGCATCGACAGTACGACGACGATGGGACGGGGAGTGAGCACGGCCATCCGGCTGATCGCCGCAACCCCCGACAGGACCGGCAGCGAAAGGTCGATCAGGACGATGTCGGGCTGATGGAATTCAGCCTGGTCGACGGCCTCTTGCCCGTCGGCCGCCTCTCCCACAACGGTGAAGCCGGAGCGCTCGAAGGCATGGCGGAGCGCCTCGCGCACCATGGCGTGGTCGTCGGCGATCACGATGCTCGTCATCAGTCCAACCCCCTATGCATCCGGACGGTCGTTCCCGGACCGCAATTCGAGAGAATCTCCAAGGTCGCCTGCACCGACCTGGCGCGCTCGCGCATTCCGGTCAAGCCGTAGCCTGCGTGCCGAGGGTCCTGGTCTCTCAAGCCCCTGCCGTCGTCGGTCACCTCGAGCAGGGCCCCGAGTCCGTGGCGACAGCGCCACACGACCTGGATCTTCGATGCCCTGGCATGGCGTTCGGCATTTGTCAATGCCTCTTGACCGACTCGCAGGAACTCGCGTTCCACGGCAATGGGCAGACGATCACTGACGTCGATCGACAGAGTGGCCAAAACCTTCTTCCGCGCATTGACCCTGTCGACCATCGATTGCAGCGCAACTTCGATGTTGCGTGATTCGGATACATCGGATCGGAGATCGACGAGGGCATCGCGCAATTGCCGGATCAACTCGGTGAGGTCGGAACGGAACGATTGCAGGTCGCTCCTGACATTGCGGCCATGGTTGAGATCGATCAGGCGATCGACCTCCAAACCGAGGTAGACGATCGATTGGGCCATGCAATCGTGCAATTCACGGGCGATGCGCAGGCGCTCCTCCTCTACGCCGATGGCTCGGATCTTGTCCAAGAGGTAGGCATTGTGGATGGCGAATGCAGCCGCCTTGGAGAGCTCGGCGACGCGGTCACACCCCTCGATGTCGAACGGCCGCGTCTGTTCTGATTCCAGAGCCAGAACCCCGATGAGGTTGCCGCGGACCTTCAAGGCCGAGTACAGACCCCAGCGAGACCGGTAGCTCAAGCCTTCCTGAAGGCCGTTCATCATCAGCGGCTGGTTCGTCTGACTTGCCTGCAACATGGGTTCCAGCGGCTGAAAACTCCAGTCGCCTCTGACCGCGATCCCCTTGCTGGCGGAGAGGCGCCACTGACCCGACGATGGATCCCGCACCGCCACCGCGCTCACATCCGCTTCGAACAGTTCGTCGAACCATCGCAGGACCAGGCGCGAAGCGCCGTCGACGTCGAGAGGTGTCGGCTCGCTGAGCGTGGCGTGGTGCAGGTCGAACAGCAGGTCGTTCACCTTCCCGAGATGGGCGGCTCGGCTGTCGAGGCGGGCGCGGGCGAGCACCGTGTCGTCCATGACGTAGCGGCTGATGCCGCCGATGACACCGGCGAGGAGGATCCCGATGGCCGACTCGGCGCTCAGAGAGGCGACCCCCTGGTAGGAAGGCAGGAGCACACTCGGGATGACCACGGCCAGTCCGGCGAGGACCGCCAGCTGGAGCACGACGGAGACCCCGCCGGCGAAGCCGGCCACTGCGGTCGACACCCCCAAGCTGGCCAAAAAGGGTGAGCGGCCGAAGCCGGTCGCCTCCACCGCAGCCACACTGACGCCGACTTCGAAGAGAAGGGCGAGGTACGGCCTCGGACCGGCCTTGTCGAAGCCGATCGGACGCTTCGTCCGCCAGATGGTGTTGGCGAGCAGGACGCCGCCGGCGACCATGGCGGTCGGGCCGGCGTGCTCCACCAGGACGAGCAGCCAGCCCACGGCCAGAGCCCCCCAGCGGAACCACAGGAACAGGGGCTTCAGGTGACTGACGCCATCAGGTCTGGCCGCCGGCAGCTGACGCCATCGCGCCCGCGCCTGCTGGTGCGGCCCTCGGCGTCGAGGCACAGAACCCCACGTAGGGACAAGCCACTCCACGGCGAACGACCCCCCGATCAGCGAAATGCGGGCAAATGGTAAGTAACATTCGCCTCACTGGCAACAGAAACCACAAGAAAAACAGGGGTTTTTCCGTCGGCCAGGGCCGACGTCGAACTACATAGATGTAGCTCGATGACCGAATCGATCGGATCGGCCACCGGCGGTGGGAGGACCGGGTCGTCCGACGCTTTGCCCGAGTTGAGCGGCCGAACGCCGGGGGGTCCGGAATGGGGGTTCGATGACAGGTCAGCAGGTCGCCGTCGAAACTCGGGTGGAGCCGAGCCGGCCACGTGCACACCCCACCCGGGATCACCGTTGGCGCCCCCATGACGCAGGCCCGGACGACGTCCGGCGCCGTGGCCGTCTTCCTGTGGGGATCCTGGGCATCGTCCTCGGTTGTCTTTTGGCCTGGCGTGCCGCCGTGCACACAGGGCTGTTCGACGACGTCTTCTGGCATCTGGCCGCCGGCCGATGGATGCTCGACCACCACGCCGTGCTGCGCCGGGACGTGTTCTCCTACACCGTGCGCGGCCACTCGTGGGTCACCCCGGAATGGGGATACGACGTGGTGCTGGCGGAGTCCGTGCGCCTGGTGGGCCCGATGGCCTTCTGGTTGCTGTCCGCAGGTCTCGCCTCACTGACGGTCGTCGCCGTCGCCATTCGCAGCCGGATCCTCGGTGCCGGTTGGACGTGGACCGGTCTTCTCAGTGTGGAGGTCGGTGCCACGCTCATGCTGTTCCTCGACGACCGTCCACAGATGGTCAGTTACCTTCTTCTCGCCCTCCTGCTGCTCGTACTCACGCTGGCGCACCGCAGGGCCGTCTGGCTGTGGTCCTTACCGCTCATCTTCGCCATCTGGGCGAACATGCACGGGAGCTTCCTGCTCGGCCTGGCTGTCGTCTCCTTCGAAGTGCTCCTGGCCTTGGTGCCCCTGCGGGCCGGCCGCGTCGGTGTCGTCAATCGGCTCGAGCCATTCCCTGCACTGGCGGGCCTCGGCGCCGCCGTCCTCGCCACCCTGGTCAATCCCTTCGGTTTCGGCATCTATTCGAACGGACTCGGCGTCACCTTCAACTCGACGATCAGCCAGGTGATCGAGGAATGGCAGTCTCCGAATTTCCATGACGTCCCGGTCCTGTTGGTCTTCGTCGTTCCTCTCGGTCTGATCCTGGCCTACGTGGCCATCTCCCGAGGTGAGGTTCCGGCCTTCGATCTGGTGCTCACGGTCTTCCTGCTGGTCTGCACGCTCGACGCCGTCCGGTTCCTCCCCTACTTCGTCGTCTGCTCCTGCGGACTGCTGGCGATCTGCCGGCCGCTCGGCACCGAGCAGTTGAGACCCACCCTCCTGACATGGCCGCTGCTGGCCCTGATCTGCCTGTCAATGCTGGCGGGGCACTGGTACCCGGCCGGCCGGCCTTCGCCCGGCGAACCGGTACAAGCGACGAATTACCTCGAAGATCATCCGGGGCGGGTCTTCTCGACCTATCTCTGGAACGATTACCTGATCGCCCGCCATATCCCGGTCTTCGTCGACGGGCGGACCGAGCTGTACACCGACACTCCCGTGTTCCGGCAGTATCTCGCCGTCGACGAGCTCACCGTTTCGCCCGATTCCTTGTTGCGTTCCTACGACGTGGAGTACGTCCTGTGGCCCCGCCACAGCCCGCTGACCGTCTATCTCGGCGGTGACAGCCGGTGGAAGCCGGTGTGGCACTCGGACTCCACCGACGTCTTCCGTTACGTCGGGCACTGACCATTGCCGGTTGCCTGAGCGTTGCCAGCCATGGACGCGCCGACGGCCCAACCCGTTGAGCGGGCTGAGCCGTCGAGGACGTCCAGAGTCGTCTTTGCGCATCTCGGACCGCATGCCGGCCGCCTGAACTGCCCGGAGGGGGGAGGCGGGACGATGCTCGTCCAAGGCCCGTCACGGGCTGTTGTTGATCGAATTCCCGACGCTGTTCAAGGTGTTCGAGACAGAACCGCCGAGAAAATGCAGTGCGACGATCGCCACTACTGCAATGAGGGCGAGCAGCAACGCGTACTCGACCAAGCTGGCGCCGCACTCGCTCCTCCGGTTCCACAGCGCACGCACCGGATCAGCCATCCGCATGACACATGCAACGATGTTCACGGGTACCCTCCTCTCTTCGGCTAGTCGTTTCCCTGTCACTATCGCCTTATCGACGACGCAGGTCCATGGGCCACCGGACCCAATCTTCGACCGATTCAGTGTCCGGCGAACAGGTGGTAGATGCTCAATGCAGCCGGCCCCGCGATGACGACGAAGAGGGCGGGCATGATGCAGAACACCATGGGGAAGAGCATCTTGACGGGGGCTTTCTGCGCCTGTTCCTGGGCGAACTGGTGACGCCGCACCCGCATGTCGCTCGCTTGTGTCCGCAGAATCGAGCCGACGGACACACCGAACGTGTCCGCTTGCAGCAACGCCAGGATGAAAGACCGCAGCTCCTGCACTTCGGTTCTTCGATCGAGTCCTCGCAGTGCGTCGGCCCTCGATGCTCCCGCCCGTAACTCACCCAATGTTCGCTGGAACTCCTCCGACAGCGGCCCGGCCATCATGGTGGACGCCCGGCCCAGGGCCTGGTCGAATCCGAGGCCGGCCTCGATGCTGATCGTCAACAGGTCGAGGAGATCAGGGAGTTTCCTGCGAATCTCGAACTGGCGGTGCTGGATGACCCGATCGAGCCAGGCGCTCGGCCCGAAGGCTCCCACCATCACGACGAAGACCATGGTGGCGATGAGTACCGTGCCGTGCAAGGGCAGCAGCCAGAGGACGAGCAATCCGACAGGGACGGCGGCCAGCATCAACACCCGGATTATGAGGAACCGTTCGAGGTCCTCCACCTTGCCTCTGCCTGCCAGGACCAGCCGATGGTGGACCTTTTCCACGTACACCGGAGGAACGAAGCGGGTGATGAGACCCATCAGGTAAGCCGCTGATGGCCGTAGCACCCGATCGGTCAAGGGCTCCTGGAGCTCGGCTTCGGACTGAAGGACGGGGCTTCCGTAATCGCCCAGACGGCGCCGTGCCAGACGGACTCCCAGACGTTCCTCGGCGCGCATGGCTCCGGCAATCAACAACAGCGCGGTCGCCACGAATGCGATTACAGCCACGATCACAGGCATGTCAGACCTCGAACCGGACGACCTTCCGGATCCACACGATGCCCAGCACACCGAGCACGATCGAACCGTAGAAGAGCAGCTCTCCCGCAGCCGTGTGGAACAGAGGGCGGATATAACTCGGGTTGACGGCATAGACGAACAGGCCGATGGCGACGGGCATGACCGAGATGATGATGGCCCCGATCCGGCCTTCGGCCGTCAGCGTCCGGGCCTCGCGCCGCAGCCTCGCCCGGGCCAGCATGGTGGCGGCCACGATGTCGAGCAACTCGGCGAGATTCCCTCCCACCTCACG
>DATHCF010000363.1:0-11317 GCA_035319705.1 Acidimicrobiales bacterium
GGCAGGGTCCACGCCCTCCAGCGTGGTGACCTGTCGGCCGGCCACCCGCCGCACGGGGGTGACACAGGCCACCCGGGGGGCACCGTCCACCCAGACGGTGCAGCATCCGCACTGGCCCTGGGGGCTGCAGCCGTCCTTCACCGTGCGCACGCCGAGCTCCTCGCGTAAGGCGTCGAGAAGGGTGCCCCGGTCGGAAACCGTGACGGTGGCGCCGTTCAGCTCGAAGGCAACACAGTCCGGCGCGGCGACGGCGCCGGGGGACGACGCTTCGATCAGCTGAAGGAGGACCCGCAGCCGCAGGTCCGGGTGGCGTTGGGGTTGGAGATGTGGAAGCCGGCGTCCTGCAGCCCGTCGGTGTACTCGAGCGTCGAGCCCTTGAGCAGCTCGGCGCTGGCCGGGTCCACGACCACCTTCACCCCTCCCTGCTCGCGCACGATGTCGTCGTCGGCGATGTCGGAGTCGAAGAACATCTCGTAGCTGTAACCCGAGCACCCGCCCGGGCGCACGGCCACACGGAGGGCCAGAGCCTCGTTGCCCTCTTGCGCCAACAGCGCAGCCACCTTGGCCGACGCCGCTTCGCTCAACGTCACGGGACTGGGCCGCTTCCCGATGCTCACCGAAGTCGTCGTGGTCACGCCTCGATCCTATCCGACCCCTTCGCACCGGCCGTCCGCCAGGCCCGATGAGCAGGGCCATTAGCATCGACGCGGTGGCCGACGAGGCGCAGGCACCACCGATTGCCGACGGCAGCACGGCGCCGGACCGCACGGCGCCGGGCAGCACGGCGGCGAACAGCGCAGCGTCCGACGGCGGGGCGCCCGAGGAGCAGACGGTGCGGACCGCCCTCGCCGGCGTGGTCGACCCCGAGCTGGGCGCCGACATCGTCGAGCTGGGGATGGTGCGGCGGGTCGAGGTGTCCCCCAAAGGGGCGGTGGAGGTGGAGCTGGCGCTGACGGTCGCCGCCTGTCCGCTTCGCACCCAGCTCCGCTCCGACGTCGAGACCCGGCTCGTGTCGGTGCCGGGCGTGCGCTCGGTGAAGGTCGTGATGGGCGAGATGACCGGCCCCGAGCGCGCCGCGGTGATGGACAGCGCCCGGCGCCGGGCGCAGGAGGAGCGGGCACTGGCCGTGGACGTGCCCGTTTCGACGCGGGTGCTGGCCGTGTCCTCCGGCAAAGGCGGCGTCGGCAAGTCGTCGGTGACGGTCAACCTGGCGGTGGCACTGGCCCGCCGGGGCCTCGTGGTGGGGCTGCTCGACGCCGACATCTGGGGCTTCTCGGTGCCCCGGCTGCTCGGCATGCACGGCGAGCTGCGCGCCGAGGCGGACGAGCAGGCCAAGAAGATCGTCCCCATGCAGCAGCCCGTCGGCTCGGGGACGCTCAAGGTCGTGTCGATGGGATTTCTGGCCAAGGAGGAAGAGGCCATCATGTGGCGCGGCCTGATCCTCAACCGGGCCGTGCAGCACTTCCTCGAGGACGTCCGCTGGGGGGCGCTCGACTACCTGCTCATCGACATGCCCCCGGGCACCGGCGACGTCCAGATGGGCTTGGCCCGCATGTTGCCCCGCACCGAGGTGCTGGTGGTGACCACACCGCCGGTGGCGGCGCAGAAGGTGGCGGCCCGGGCGGCCGACATGGCCCGCAAGGGACACCTCCGGGTGGCCGGCGTCGTGGAGAACATGGGCCCGTTCGAGTGCGAGCACGGCACGCGCTACTCCCTGTTCGGCCAGGGCGGCGGGGCGCGCCTGTCCGCCGACCTGGGAGTGCCGCTCGTCGGCACGGTGCCGCTGCACCCGGACATGGCCGAGGCGAGCGACACCGGGGTGCCGGTGGCCTTGGGCGACGGGCCGCTGGCCGGCGCCTTCGACGAGCTGGCTCGCCGGGTGACCGACGACATCGCCCCGGTGGTGGAGGCGAGTGGTTGCACAGCCAGGCTGCTCGACCGGGTGGAGCAGGCGATCGACGCGGCGGGCGCCTGATCCTTCAGGTCAGGAAGCCTGCCAGGAGGCTTCGATGTCCCCGGCATCGTCGGAGCGCGCCAGGCCGTCGCTGGCCAGCTTCCGCAGATGCGCCCAGAGGCTGTAGCGGGCAACCGGGTACAGCGCCTCGTGCACATCCGCGTACACGAACGGCAAGAGGTCGTCGACACGGGCTCGTCCGGCGGCGGAGAGCGCCCGGGTCACGGCTCTCTCGCGATCCAGGCGGTGGGCGACGACGGCCGACACCGCCGCGGCAGGGTCCTCGATCAGCGAGCCGTGCCCCGGAGCGATGGCGCGCAACGGTGGGTCGAGGTCCAGCAGCACCCGAAGGCTCCGCAGGTACGCCGCCATGTCCCCGTCGGGCGGAGCGATGACCACGGTGGAGCCCTGCATGACGTGGTCGCCGGAGAAGAGCACCCGCTCGCCCTCGAGCAGCCAGCACAGGTGGTTCGAGGCGTGGCCGGGGGTGTGCAGCGCACGCAGACAGAAGTCGTCGCCGGCCAGCTCGAAGCCCTCACCCACCGACCGGTCGGGCACGAACCCGTCACGGGGGCCGAAGCCGAGGACCTCCGCGCCGGTTCGCTCGGCCAGCGGAGCGGCAGCCGGGGCGTGATCCGGATGGGTGTGGGTGACGACGATCCAGCGGATGCGCTGCTGGCCCGCCTCGACCAGGGCATCGACATGCGACGCCTCGTCCGGGCCGGGGTCGACCACCGCCACCTCGGCCGTGCCGACCAGATAGCTGTTGGTGCCGGGTCCCGTCATCATCCCGGGGTTGGGGGCGGTCACCCGCACCAGCCCGGTGGCGAGCGCCACCGACCGACCCGGCTCGGGTGGGGCCAGAGGATCGAGGACGGGCTCCCGCGCGCTCATGGCCGTCGCGGTGTCCCCGTCATGGGCGAGAGCCCCGGCCCTCGACCTGTCACCGGCGACGGCTCCGGCCCTCGACGTCGATGCTGCGCACCGCCTCGGCCACCTCTGCCGGACCGAGCGACGGCACGCCGGCGGTCGCCTCGGGAAGCGCCTCGTCGTAGCCCGGGTCGCCCGGCAGGAGGATCCGAAAGCCGTGGGAATCGGCCACCACCCTCGGAAGCACGGTCGGCACGTGCTCCACGGCGGCGGCGGCCGCCAGCAGATCGCCGGCAGTGTCGAAACGCCCGACGGCCTGAAGGTTCTTCATGGTGGGGAAGATGATGTCCAACTCACCGGCCGCGGCGCGTGCCAGCGCATCGGCGGGCTGCACCCACACCACGTCGATGGTCTCGTGCTCGTCGTGCACCGGTTCCTGGCCCGGCGGCAAGGCGGCCACGAAGAAGCGCGTGTCGTAGCGCTTCGGAGCACCCTCGGGCGTCACCCAGTGGCTGAAGTACAGAAGACGATCGGCAGCCAAGCGCAACTGCTCGCCGCGCAGCAGCTCCAGAAAGGTGACCCGCCCGGCATTGAGGTCGTGGCGCAGCGACGCCAGACGCTGCCTCGCACCCGGGGCGTTCAGGTCGACGAGCGCGCCGACGTCGCCGGGCGCAGCCTGGTAGGCGAGCAGCACGCCGGCCTCCTCGAAACACTCCCGCAGGGCGGCCACCCAGAAGGCGAGACCGCCGGCGTCGAGCCCCAGCAGGTCACTGGCCTGTTCGTCGTCCCGTCCGGCACAGGCATGGCCGGCGGCGGCCGAGCGGTCGTCGTCGTCGAGCTTCCCCCCCGGAAAGACGTAGGCGCCCCCGACGAACTCGGAGTCCAGATGACGCCGGACCATGCAGACCCGAAGGGACGGCCCTGCCACGTCTTCGGCGTCGCGTACCAGGATGACGGTGGCGGCGTCGCGCGCCGGCACAGGAGACAACCCCTCGGCGGCCATCGCCGCTCAGGCTAACGGCCCTCTTCGCGACGAGCCGGGCCGGCTCGGCGATGCCGGCCGTCGCTCAGGCGGTGGCGGCCCGGACGCGCTGCAGGAGGCCGGCGTCGGCCACAGCCCGCAACACCATGTCGGCGAAGCACCGCGGCTCGGCGATGAGCCAGCAGTGGTTGCCCGGCACCACCTGTCCGTCGACGCCCGCTGCCTGGCACAGCGCACTGAAGCCCCGGTGCGGGACCAGCCGGTCCCGGTCCGACCACACCACGGTGACGGGAAGTCCCCGGCGCCCGACGGTGGCGATCTCCTCGAGCAGATGGGCGCGGCGGACGAACTCACCCACCCTCCACATGGCCATCGGGTTGGAGACGAGGTTGGGCACCGCCTCGCCGAGCACGGCCGGGAGGATCCGGGTGAGCGCCGGGGTGGCGAGCAGGTCGGTACCGAGGATCCGGGCCCACTGCCACCAGGAACGGTCGGCCATCGCCTGGTCTTCGGTCACGCCGGCCCACGGGAAGCCGCCGGCCGCGTTGCACAGCACCAGGGAGGCGACCCGGTCGGGAAGGTCATGGGCCAGCTGGACGGCCACGCCGCCCCCGAAGGAGTGGCCGATGACCGTGACCGGAGTGTCGACGCCCCTGGCGTCGAGGTACGAGGCGGCCCATCGGGCGTAGCCGGCGAAGTTGCACTCCTCCTGCCCGAGCGCCGCCGCACCCCCGAAGCCCGGTTGGGCCGGGGCCAGGACCTCGAAACCGAAGGAGCGGACCTCCTCGAGCGCTGCGGCGTAGGCGTGGGGGCCGACGCCCCACCCATGGAGGAAAAGGATCGGAAGCGCACCGTTGCCCGCAGGAGCCAGCGGGGCACGATTCCGCCTGAATGGCACCACCTGCGCGAGAGCTCGCGCAGGCTGCGCGAAGTTCATGCCGGTGACTCTACGACCGGACAGCGCACAGTCAAGGGATTCTCGGTCCCCGCCAGCTCCAACCCCCGCTGACTAGGCTCACGCCCCCGCATGACGACGCTTCCGCCCGGCAAGGGGCCGCAGGAGCCGTCCCCGGGGCGGCCGTTTCCCATGGGCCTGCTCACCTGGGCGTTCATCGGCCTGATCCTGCTCCTCGTCCTCTCGTTGGTCGTGGTGAAGGTCACCGAGGGCTCCGCCCCCACGCCGGCGTCCACCGTGCCCCCGGCGCCGGCCTCGGTCGTGGCGGCGGTCACCGGGCTTCCGAGCACACCCTTCGACGCCGGCGCCCAGTCCTTCGGCCCGGGACCGCAGCTGCTCAGCGGGCAGCCTCCGCTCGACAGCGGCGGCCGGCCCGAGGTGGTGTTCGTGGGGGGCGAGTCCTCTCCCTACAGCGAGGCGGCGACCTGGGCGGTGGTGGCGGCGCTCGGCCGGTTCGGCACCTTCTCCGGCCTCGGGTCCGTGACCTCGCCCACCACCGAGGTGTTCGGGCCGGTCCCGGGCTTCAGCTTCGCGGGCAGCGTCTACCGGAGCACCCACCTCGTGTTCCAGGCCGTCGAGCGCGACGGGCCGTCGTTGTCGACGGTGGCGCCTGCCGGCTACCCGGCGCTGCAACAGCCGAGCGCCATCGTCGCCTCGCTGTTGCGCCGGTACGACGGCCCTGCGGGCAGCGCCAGCCTGCCGTTCGTGGACGTGGCCAACCGGCTGGTGCTCGACGGCGCCGACACAGGCGTCTCCCCGGGCAGCCTGGCCGGGCAGTCGATGACGGCGGTGGCCGCCCAGCTGGCCGATCCGGCCAGCACCCTGTCGCGGGCCGTGCTGGACAGCGCGGACGAGATGAGCGCCGCCATCTGCGCCGTCGACGGGTCACAGCCGGCGGCTGTGTGCAGCGGTCCGGGAGTCGTCGCCGCCCAGGAGCGGCTGGGCATCGGCTGACCTCGACGCCGCCGCCTCGACGCCGCGCCTCGGTCAGCCGGCTCGGCGCTCCACCAGCTGCTTGCGCTCGGTTTCGTTGAGCCCGCCCCAGATGCCATGCGGCTCGCGGATGGCGAGGGCGTACTCGAGGCACTCGGCCCGCACGACGCAGGTCGCACAGATGGCCTTGGCCCGCGCCTCCCGGGCCAGCTTGTCCTCTTTGCGCTCGGAATGGGTGGGCGGGAAGAAGGCCGCGGCCTGCGGGCCCTTGCACGCCGCTCTCTCCTGCCAGGTCTCGGCCAAGGTGCGAGTCGCCACTGCGCCTCCTGCCACTCGGCGGCGACGCTACCTTTGCTCCGCCTCACCGACAAGGGTTCTGACCAGGAATTTCACCTCCGTTTTGCCAGCCGGCCGAGGGCCTGGGAGGGACCCCCGGCACGTCCCGGCGGGAGGCGGAGACCCCCTGGCCCTCCGGGGCATCCCGATACGCTCGCCGGGAGCATGGATGTCGCGTCGTTCTGCCGCCAGAGCCGGGTCCTCGTCGTGGCCGGCAAGGGAGGCGTCGGCAAGACCACGGTGACCGCGGCGCTGGCCGCCATGGCCTGCCACGCCGGCCTGTCGGTGCTCGTCGTCGACCTCGAGGGACGAAGCGGTCTGCCGGCCGCCTTCGGCCGCTCCGGATCGCTCGACTACGAGGCCACGCTGCTGGCCGAGGGCTCGGGCTCGGTACGGGCCCGGCGCATCACCCCCGACGACGCCCTGCTCGAATATCTCGCCGACCACGGCATGAAGCGGATCTCGAAGAGACTGGTGTCGTCGGGCGCCTTGGACGTCGTGGCGACGGCCATTCCCGGCATCCGGGACATCCTGGTGCTCGGCAAGGTGAAGTCGCTCGAGGTGGGCAACGTGGCCGACTGGATCCTGGTGGACGCGCCCGCCACGGGGCACGCCATGACCTTTCTGTCCTCGGCCCGCGGCCTGCTCGACGCGGCGCGCGCCGGGCCCGTGCGGACCCAGGCGGCCGACGTGGTCGAGTTGCTCACCGACGCTTCACGCTGTCAGGTCGCACTCGTCACGCTGCCCGAGGAGATGCCCATCAACGAGGTGATCGAGGCGGCCTACGCGCTCGAGGACCGCATCGGTGTCACGCTCTCCTCTGTGGTGGTGAACGGCTGCCTGCCCGAGGAGCCGGAGCTTCTGCAGAGGCCACAGGACGCGGCGGCCGAGGTGGGCGTCGAGCTGTCGCCGGAGGAGGCCGCCGCCCTGGCCCGGGCGGCCGAGTTCGAGTGCCACCGTGTCGGGTTGCAGGGCGAGCAGCTGCAGCGGCTGGCCGACGAGCTGCCCCTTCCGCAGCTGCGCGCCCGCTATCTCTTCGACGAGACCGTCGGCCCGGACCAGCTGGCCCTGCTGACGGCGGATCTGACCGCCGGGGTGGAAGCCCTCCCCGGCCCGGCCCGCCGCGCCGGCTCGCCACGCCCGTCCGCCGGCGCCGAGCGGTGACTTCGCCCGCCGGGCCGAGCCTGGCCTCCCTGGTGGCGGAGCGCTCGATCATCGTGTGCGCCGGATCGGGCGGGGTGGGGAAGACCACGGTGTCGGCTGCCTTCGGGCTGGAGGGCGCCCGGCGGGGCCGGCGCACCTGCGTGGTGACCATCGACCCCGCCCGCCGGCTGGCCGACGCCCTCGGCCTCGAGGCCCTGGGCAATGTCCCCCACCGGATCGACGGGCCGTGGGCGGGCGAACTGTGGGCACTGATGCTCGACCCCAAGGGCACCTTCGACGACCTGGTCCGGCGGTACGCCGAAAGCCCGCAGCAGGCCGAAGGCATCCTCTCCAACCGCCTGTACCGCAACCTGTCCTCGGCGCTGTCGGGCACCCAGGAGTACATGGCCATGGAGAAGCTCTACGAACTGGCCGAGGGCGGGCAGTTCGACCTGGTGGTGGTCGACACCCCTCCGACGCGCAACGCACTGGACTTCCTGGAGGCGCCGAGACGGCTCACACGCTTTCTCGGCCACCGCCTGTTCCAGGTCCTGCTCATGCCCACACGCGCCTATCTGCGGGCGGTGTCGGTGGCCACCCAGGCACTGTTGCGCACCATCTCGAAGGTGGCCGGAGCCGAGATCGTGCAGGACGCGGTGACCTTCTTCCAGGCCTTCGAGGGCATGGAGGAGGGATTCCGCCGGCGGGCCGACCATATGCGCAGGCTGCTCGGCCGCCGTACCACCGCCTTCGTGCTCGTCACTTCACCCCGGCCCGACACGGTGGTGGAGGCCGGCTGGTTCGCCGACAAGCTCAACGAGTCGGGATTGGCGGTGGAGGGGCTGGTGGTCAACCGCGTCCATCCTTCCTTCGGTCGCAGCCTCGACCTGCCGGCGGCGCCGGCCGGCTCCGCCTTGGCCCGGTTGAGCGAGAACCTTCGATCGCTCCAGGCGCTCAACGCCCGTGAGGAGCAGACGGTGGCGGCCATCGTCACCGAGGTGGCCCCGTCGCCGGTGGCCAGAGTGCCGCTGCTGGACATCGACGTGCACGACCTCGACGGCCTGGCGGTGGTGGCGGACCACATCTTCCGAAACGGCGGCGATCCTGTGGTGGCCGCCGAGCACAGCCGGATAGCCTGAGCGGCCATGGCCCGGACGGTGGTGGTGGCGGCTGACGCGCCCTCTGTGCGCGCCGAGATCATCGCCGTGGTCGGCGAGCCGGACACCGAGATCGTCGAGGTCTCACGGGGAACAGAGGTGGCCCCGGCCGTGGCCGAGCACCACCCGGACCTGGTGGTGGTCGACCTGCAGATGGGGAACATGGGAGCGATGGCGGTCTGCCTGGAGCTCCACCTCGAGGAGTCCTACGGCAATCTCCCCGCCGTTCCGGTGCTGATGCTCCTCGACCGGCGGGCGGACGTCTTCCTGGCCAAACGGTCGGCGGCCGAGGGATTCCTGGTCAAGCCGCTGGACCCCATCCGCATCCGCAGGGCCACCACGGCGCTGCTGGCCGGCGGCACCTATCACGACGAATCGTTCCAACCGGTGCCGGTGCTCGTGCCCGCCCCGGCACCCGGCGGCTGACCTCTCGAGCGTGTTCCGGCGCCGCCAGTCCGTCGCCGACCGGCCTCCACATCCCGGGTCCTCGCCGGGCGGAGAGGGCGCCGGCGAGGACCAAGAGCAGATCATCCTGGCCGCCCTGGCCGACCTGCGCGACACCCCCGTACGCGAGTTGATGACACCGCGCGTCGACGTGGTGGGACTGCCCATCCCCGTGCGGGCCGAGGACGTGGCCCGCGCCGTACGCCAATCGGGCCACAGTGCCTTTCCGGTGTACCACGACGACCTCGACAACCTCGTGGGCGTGCTGTTCGTGAACGACCTCATCCGGGCCGGCTGGGAGATAGGACGCAACGGCTCGCCGGCTCCGGGCCGCGAGGCGCCCTCACCCGTCGAGATCTCCCGCCGGTTGCGACAACCCTTGTTGGTCCCCGAGTCGCGTCTCGTCCTGGAGGTGCTGGCCGACATGCGCCAGGACCGCCGGGCCTTCGCCGTGGTGGTGGACGAGTACGGCGGTGTCGCCGGCGTCTTGACCGTGAAGGATCTGCTCTCGGCGTTGGTGGGCGAGCTGCGCGACGAAATGGACGTGCCGGAGGAGCCGGACATCGTGCGGGTGGACGAGAACCGCTGGCTGGTGGACGGCAGTGTGGGACTCGACGAGCTGGAGGAATCGGTCGGGCTCGTCCTGCCGGAGGGCGAGTACGTCACCTTGGGGGGGTTCCTGTTCGACGCCTTCGGTCACATCCCCGAGGAGGGCGAGAAGCTCTCGAGGGACCACTGGGAGCTCAAAGTGGCCGAGATGGACCGGCGGCGGGTGGCCAAGGTGTTGGTGTCGAACCTCGAGGAGAAGAGCGAACAGGAGTGACGCCGGCTGGCGAGCTCAGTGGCCGACGTGCTCCTCGAGGACGCGGATGACCGTGGCCGGGTCGTCGGGGGAGATGGTGGGAAGGATCCTCCGCCCGGTGTCGATCTCGATGGCGGTGTCCTTACCGGGCCTGCCGGGGTCGAGGTTCCACCAGTGCACGAAGTCCCCCGAGCCCCAGATGCGCCATTTGCCCCTGACACCGCTCATGGTGAAGCTCCGGACGGAGCGGATCGAGCGATACGGGATCTTCTTCGGGCCCCACAGGTAGTACCAGCGAATGACGAGGCCGCGGTCGTCGAGCGTGATCCGACCGTCGTCGTAGAGCGAATTCTGCGTCACACAGGCAATCCTCGGTTCAGAGTTCGCTTCGATGCCAGAGGACAACGGCCCGAGATGGCGTGGGCACGGCGAAAGCGGGCGGATGCGGCCTGTAGCATTTGCGGGAGCCCGACAGGAAGCGCCGGGCCGCGGGGTGTAGCGCAGCTTGGTTAGCGCGCCACGTTCGGGACGTGGAGGCCGCCGGTTCAAATCCGGCCACCCCGACCAAAAATTCCCGGTCGAGGCAATATCCCTTCGATCTGGCGCGGGTGGGAGCAGTTTCGGATTGGGGCGCCATCCGCTCTTATGAATTGATCTGGCGCGCGGCCAGGGTGCCCTTATCGCTTACGCACCTTCGAAGCATCGAACTTCACGGCTTCCTTTACGAGCCCCTCGAGCGCTGCTTCGTCTACATGTTCATTTTCATGGACGTCAAGGGCACGAACCGTCTTGCTATCGAGACGCGCGTTGAAGAGGCGCTTGGGGTCCTTCATCTGAGCGCCTTTTGGGAACGTCAACCTCACGGCATTCTTCAAGAGTGTCGGCTATGCAAAGGATCCCGTTGTGCGACCAGACCGGCACTCCCTCTGGCTTGGAGGGTTTCTTCCACTTGACCTCTTCGACGACGTCAGGAGCGGCCTTCAGAACCAGAGCGCGCAGGCGGGCGAGCGTCTCGCCCCGCCAGCCACTTGACCTCTTGACAATGGCGTCGATCTGCTCGGAGGCAGACAATTCGACCATCTTGGGCTCGTTCTGTGTGGTCAGGATTCAGGGAGCTCGGCAGACTTGTGCTCGGTCTCCTGTGCCTTTATGACCTCGTCGGCCGTGGCTCCGCGATGAACGAAGTCACAAGGTCCGCCCATGTCTTTGCATTGCATCGTCTTCACTCATCCTCCTTGGTGAGAGCTGGCTCCTCACCAGTCCCGTCTCGCACCCGCCGCCTGGCGGGTGGTGACGTTGATCCGGTTGAACAGATTGCTGGTGGCGATCCATAGCACCAGCCTGGCCAGTTGGCGCTCATCGAAATGCTTCTCGGCGCTGGCCCACAGGTCGTCGGGTACCGGGTCGGGGCGATCGCACAGCCGGGTCATGGCCTCGGCCAGCCCCAGGGCGGCCCGCTCAGCTTCGCTGAACCACGGGGTCTCGCGCCAGGCCGCCACCGAAGCCAGCCTTTCGTCGGTCTGTGCGCACGGACTCATCACCGAGCCATCCAGCGGCCGGTGGTCAGTTGGCGGGGAAACTCGGTACCGAGTAACCGGGAACGGTGGAGGTGGGCACGATGGCCGGACTGCCACCACCGCCGCCCGCCTGGCTGGCGATGTCGTCGAGGCAGGCCGCCTGCTGGGCCTGGGAAGGCGGGTCGCCGTAGGAGGAGTCGCGGCCTTCGGCGCACAGTTTGATC
>DATHCF010000364.1:0-3482 GCA_035319705.1 Acidimicrobiales bacterium
GCGGCCCACGTCGGCAGCCGCAGCGCATGGGTGGCCCAGAAGAAGGGCCCCATGGGGAACAGGTAGCCGATCTGCAGATGGGTGACCGTGCCGAGTCCCACCGTCGGGTCCCACATCGACAGCGACTGGCGCAGGTACCGCGCCGGCTCGAGGAACAGATACGTCTTGGTGTCGGCGTCGACCACGCCGGGTCGCGTGAGCAGCTGCGGGACCAGTGCGGCCAGGGCCAGCAGCAGGTGCGCCAGCCGCGCTCGGGGTTGCGCCAGGGTCGCTCGCAGGACGGTCGTGCGCGACCCGCGGTGTGACAACGACCCGTCGGCCTCCGAAACGGCCTCCCGGGCCGGATGGCCGGGGAGTGAGGTCGGTATGGTACGCCGATGCCGCCGCGAGCAGCAGCATCGGCGCCGGAGCGCACGAAGCTCACCGGCGAGCGGCCTCTTCCGGGCGCCACGCCCGACTCGCTGCTGGCGCTCCACCATGCCGGCTACCGGGTGGTGGCCGAACGGCTCGGCCCGGGCCGTGTGCTCGACGTGGGCTGCGGCGAGGGCTTCGAGTCGCTTCTGCTGGGCGGGCCGGGGCGGAGCGTCGTCGGCGTCGACCGCGACGTCGGCGCCCTGGCCGGCGCCAGACGCCGGACCGCGGACGGTCTGCGGCTGGCGGCCTCCGACGCCACGCGTCTGTCGCTCCGGTCGGGCTGCTTCGACTGGGTCTGCTCGTCGCACGTGGTCGAGCACTTCGCCCACCCGCAGTCGCATCTGGCCGAGCTGGCCCGGGTGTTGCGAAGCGGAGGAACGTGCTTCGTCATCACCCCGAATGCGCCGGCCGACTTCGAGAACCCCTTCCACCTCCATCTGTTCGCGCGCCCCTCGCTGCGGCAGGCCATGGACGAGCACTTCACCGACGTCTGGGTCGGTGGCCTCGAAGGCTCGCCGGCGGTCAAGGAGGACTTCGCCCGCCGCCGCCGGCGCGCCGCGCGTCTGCTGCGCTTGGACGTGCTGGACCTGCGGCACCGCCTGCCGCATTCGTGGTACGTGGCCGTCTACAGCAGGCTGCTGCCGGTGGCCTACCGATTGCTGGCCGGCGGTGACACCGGGGGGAGCACGGGTATCTCCGGCGACGACTTCTTCGTCACCGACGCCGTCGACGACACCACGCCGGTGCTCTTCGCCATCGGGCGCGCGGCGCGCAATTCCGAGAGATAGTGCTCGCCGTCGGCCTCACCGGGGGCATCGGATCGGGCAAGTCGACAGTGGCCGAGGCCATGGTGGAGCGGGGCGCAGCTCTCGTCGACGCCGACCGCATCGCCCGGCAGGTGGTGGAGCCCGGTGCGCCGGCCCACGAGGCTCTGGTGCGGCGCTTCGGCCGGGAGATCGTGGCTCCCGACGGGAACATCGACCGTCCGGCGCTGGCGGCGCTGGTCTTCGCCGACCGGACGGCACTGGCCGACCTGAACGCCATCACCCATCCGGCCATCGGCACCGAGATGGCCCGCCAGCGCGCCGGCTACGAGGACACCGACCGGGTGGTGCTGCTCGACATCCCGCTCATGACCCCGGCGCAGCGCGACCTTCTCGGTCTCGATGTGGTCGTGGTGGTGGACTGCGATCCCGACGTGGCGCTGCAACGGCTGATGGCCGACCGGGGCATGGACCGGGAGCAGGCCCGGGCGCGCATGGCGGTACAGCCGGGGCGGGAGCAGCGTCTCGCCGGGGCCGATTTCGTTGTCGACAACGGCGGGAGCCGGGCGCAGCTGCAGGTGGAGGTGGACCGGGTGTGGAGCGCCCTGGTCGCCCTGGGAGAGCAGAAGGCGGCCCGCCGCCGGTGACGCCCCGTACCGCCCTGGACCGGATGGTGACGACACAGCCCCCCGGTACCATCGCCGTGTGCCTGCGCTCGAGGTGGTGTCACCCCTGCGCCCGGCGGGGGACCAGCCGGGCGCCATTGCGGCGCTGAGCCACGGGGTGCGCCGAGGGGCCCGCTTCCAGACGCTGCTGGGCATCACCGGCAGCGGGAAGACGGCCACCATCGCCTGGACCATCGAGCAGGTGAACCGGCCCACCCTCATCATCGAGCCCAACAAGTCCCTGGCCGCCCAGCTGGCCGCCGAGCTGCGGGAGCTGTTCCCCGGGAACCGGGTGGAGTACTTCGTCTCCTACTACGACTACTACCAGCCGGAGGCGTACCTCCCCACCACCGACACCTACATCGAGAAGGACTCGTCCATCAACGACGAGATCGACCGGCTGCGTCATGCCACCACCTCCAGCCTGCTTCTGCGCCGGGACGTGATCGTGGTGGCCTCGGTGTCGTGCATCTACGGCCTGGGGTCGCCCGACGAGTACCGCAGCCGCATCCTCGTGCTCCGGCCCGGTGAGCGCATCGACCAGCGGGTGCTGCTGCGCCGGCTGGTCGACCTTCACTACACCCGCAACGACATGACCCTCACCCGGGGCCGGTTCCGGGCCCGGGGCGACACCATCGAGCTGCACCCGGCCTACGAGGAGCAGGCGGTGCGCATCGAGCTGTTCGGGGACGAGGTGGAACGCATCCGGCGCTTCGACGCCCTGAGCGGCGAGGTGGGGGAGGAGCTCGACGAGCTGGTGGTGTTCGCCTCCACCCACTACGTGGCCGGCGACGAGACGATGCGACGGGCCATCGCCTCGATCGAGACCGAGTTGCGCCAGCGCCTGGCCGAGCTGCAGTCGCAGGGCAAGCTGCTCGAGGCCCAGCGACTGCGACTGCGCACCCAGCATGACCTCGAGATGCTGGCTGAGGTGGGCACCACCAACGGCATCGAGAACTACAGCCGCCATCTCGACGGCCGCCGGGCGGGTGAACCGCCCCACACGCTGCTGGACTTCTTCCCGCAGGACTTCCTCACCGTCATCGACGAGAGCCACGTGGCGGTGCCGCAGATCCACGGCCAGTACGAGGGGGACCGGTCGCGCAAGCAGACGCTGGTGGAGCACGGATTCCGGCTTCCCAGCGCCCTCGACAACCGGCCCCTCACCTTCGACGAGTTCATGGGGCGCGTCGGCCAGGTCGTCTTCTTGTCGGCCACCCCCGCCCAGTACGAGCTCTCGGTCTCCTCCCAGGTGGTGGAGCAGGTGATCCGGCCGACCGGCCTCGTCGACCCGGAGGTGGTGGTGCGTCCCACCAGCGGGCAGATCGACGACCTCCTCGAGCGCATTCGCGAGGCGGCCGCCGCCGACGGGCGGGTGCTCGTCACCACCCTCACCAAGAAGATGGCCGAGGACCTGACCGACTACCTGCTCGAGCTGGGGGTGCGGGTGCGGTATCTACACTCCGATATCGACACCGTCACCCGGATCGAGCTGCTTCGGGACCTGCGCATGGGCGAGTTCGACGTGCTCGTGGGCATCAACCTGCTTCGTGAAGGGCTCGACCTGCCCGAAGTACGGCTGGTGGCCATCCTCGACGCCGACAAGACCGGGTTCCTGCGCTCGGCCAGCTCCCTCATC
>DATHCF010000365.1:0-4063 GCA_035319705.1 Acidimicrobiales bacterium
AGGGTGCTGGGCGAGTGGGTCGCCGAGATGGCGTACTCGGCCAACCTGGTGGTGCTGCGCACCCCGCCGGGCTCGGCGCACGTGGTGGGCTCGGCGCTGGACCGCAGCGGCTTTCCCGGGGTGATCGGCACGGTGGCCGGCGACGACACCGTGCTGGTGGTGGCGGCCGACGGGTTGAGCGGCGCCGCGCTGGCCGGCCGGCTGGCCGAGGTGGCGGGCATCGAGGGCTATGGGCGATCCTCGTCGGAGGAGAGCCCTTCCATGGCGAGCGAGAACGGAGGGCGTTGATGGCGAAGCGAGTGGTCCTGGCCTACAGCGGCGGGCTGGACACGTCGGTGGCGGTCAAGTGGCTTGGCGAGGAGCTGGGCGTCGAGGTGGTCGCCCTGGCCGTCGACGTCGGTCAAGGAGGCGACTTCGACGCCATCCGCCGCCGGGCTCTCGACGCGGGAGCGGTGGAGTCGGTGGTGGTCGACGCCGTCAGGGAGATGGCCGACGACTTCGTCGTGCCCGCCATCGCCGCCAACGTCCGCTACGAGGGGAAGTACCCGTTGGTGTCCGCCCTGTCGCGGCCGGTCATCGTCCGCCACCTGGTGGCCGCGGCGCGCCGCTTCGGCGCCGACGCCGTGGCCCACGGCTGCACCGGCAAGGGCAACGACCAGGTGCGCTTCGAGGTGGGCACCCGGGCGCTGGCCCCCGACCTCGAGATCCTGGCTCCGGCGCGCGTGTGGGGCATGACGCGTGCCGACTGCATCGACTATGCGGCCAAGCACGCCATCGCCGTGGAGGCCACCAAGGAGAAGGTGTACTCGATCGACGAGAACCTGTGGGGACGCGCCATCGAGTGTGGCCAGATCGAAGACCCCTGGGTCGCCCCACCCGAGGACGCCTACACGTTGACCCGGCCCACCGCCACCCAGGCACGGGAGCTGACCATCGGGTTCGAAGCAGGCGTGCCCATGTCGGTCGACGGCCGGGCCCTGGATGTCGCTGAGTTGGTGGCCGAGCTCAACGTGGCGGTCGGTGCCTATGGATTCGGCCGCGTCGACATGGTCGAGAATCGCCGGGTGGGCATCAAGAGCCGCGAGACCTACGAATGCCCGGCTGCCCTGGCGCTGGTCCTCGCCCATGCTGACCTGGAGGACCTGACCTTGGAGCGCGACCTGGCGCACGAGAAGGCCCGGCTCGAGCCGCGTTGGGCGGAGCTGGTCTACGACGGGCTCTGGTTCTCGCCGCTCAAGGAGGCACTCGACGCCTTCTTCGCCGAGAGCCAGAAGCACGTGACCGGCGAGGTGCGCCTCTCGCTCGTGCCCGGCGCCGGCGGGGGGCCCGGAAGCTGCCTGGTGTCGGGTCGCCGGAGCCCCCTCTCGCTCTACGACCACGACCTGGCCACCTACGACGCCGGCGACAGCTTCCAGCACGGCGACGCCGAGGGTTTCGTGCGGCTGTGGGGGTTGCCGGTGGCCACGTGGGCCGCCCGCCAAGGGGGCCGGCAAGGCGCGTCGCCGTCGTGACGTTGTGGGAGGGCCGCCTGGGCGGCAACACCGCGGAGGAGGTGATGGCCTACACCGTCAGCCTCCCCTTCGACCGGCGGCTGGCCGCCGACGACCTCGCCGGTTCGCGCGCCCATGTGCGGGGGCTCGGCCGCGCCGGCATCCTGCCGGAGTCGGAGGTGTCGATCCTCCTCGCCGCCCTCGAGCGCGTCGAGGTGGAGATCCTCGGTGGCGCCTTCGAGTTCCGTCCCGAGGACGAGGACATCCACACCGCGGTGGAGCGCCGGGTGACCGAGATCGCCGGCGACGTCGGAGCCAAGCTGCACACCGGGCGCAGCCGCAACGACCAGGTGGCCACCGATCTCCGCATGTACGCCCGCCGGGAGCTGCTCGGCATCGTCGCCCAGGTGTTGGCGCTCCAGAAGGTGCTGCACCGGCGGGCCGAAGAAGCCGGTGATGCCTATCTTCCCGGTTACACGCATCTGCAGCGGGCTCAGCCGGTGCTGCTGGCCCACTGGCTGCTGGCCCATGCCTGGGCCCTGAGCCGCGACGTCGACCGTCTGTTGCAGGCCGTCGCCCGCCTGGACGTGTCACCACTGGGCGCCGGCGCCCTGGCCGGCTCGTCGCTTCCGCTCGACCCGGATTGGGTGGCCGAGGAGCTCGGCTTCGCCGGGCGCTTCGAGAACTCCCTCGACGCCGTGTCGGACCGCGACTTCGTGGCCGAGTCGCTCTTCGGTCTCGCCATGCTGGGGATCCACCTGTCGCGACTCGGCGAGGAGCTCGTGCTGTGGTCGACCGACGAGTTCGGTTTCGTCATTCTCGACGACGCCTACGCCACCGGCAGCTCGATGCTGCCGCAGAAGAAGAATCCCGACGTGGCCGAGCTGGCCCGGGCCAAGTCGGGCCGGCTGGTGGGGCACCTGGCCGGCATGCTCGCCACCCTGAAGGGCCTGCCGCTCGCCTACAACCGGGACCTGCAGGAGGACAAGGAGCCGCTGTTCGACGCCGTGGACCAGGTGACCCGGGGTCTGGCCGCGGTGGCCGGCATGGTCGCCACCTGCCGCTTCGACCTCGACCGGATGCGCACTGCGGCCGATTGGCCGGAGGCCGCCGCGGTGGACCTGGCCGAGTGGTTGGTCGAGCTGGGCACGCCCTTCCGGCAGGCCCATGCCGTGGTCGGATCGCTGGTACGCGACTCCGCCGAGCGGGGCGTGCCGCTGGCCGAGCTGGTCCAGGCGCATCCTCTGCTCGGGGCCGAGGCGCTCGTCCTGCTCGAGCCGGGGGTGGCGGTGGCCCGTCGCACCTCTCCGGGCGGCGCCGGCCCGAAACCGGTGGCCGAGCAGATGGTCCGCTTCTCCCACCGGCTCGAGGTGGACCGCGAGCGTCTCGAGTCGGCCGTCGAGCGGACTGGCCTGAAAGCGGCCGGCATCCTCGCATCCGACGCAGCCGGCGGTCCTGCTCGCCGCCCGGCCGGCGGCGGCAACGGAAGGTGACGGCCCGCAAGGTCCTCCCCCGGTCCTTCTACGCCGGTGACGCCCTGCAGGTTGCTCCGGCGCTGCTCAACAAGGTCCTAGTGCGAGGCCGGCGGGCTGGACGGATCGTCGAGGTCGAGGCCTATCGGGGCTCCGACGACCCGGCGTCGCATGCGTACCGGGGCCCGACCCGCCGCAACGCCACCATGTTCGGTCCACCGGGAAGGCTGTATGTCTATTTCACCTACGGGATGCACTGGTGCGCCAACGTGGTGTGCGCTCCCGGAGGCGAGGCCCAGGCCGTGCTGTTGCGGGCACTGGCGCCGCTCAGCGGGGTGGCCGAGATGCGCCGGGGACGGCTCACCGACCGGCAGCTGGCCAGTGGTCCGGCCCGGCTGTGCCAGGCCCTGGGCATCACCGGCGAGGACGACGGGGCCGACCTGGTGAGAGGGGACCGGCGCCTCAAAGTGGTGGACGACGGCACGCCGCCACCACCCCGGGTGGGCGTCTCCGGACGGGTGGGCCTGTCCAGTGCGGCCGAGCTGCCGTGGCGCTTCTTCGTACCCGACGATCCGCACGTGTCGAGGGGCCCGGCCCCGATGGTTGCCGCCGCTATCCGGCGTCGTGCCGCCGCGGCCTGGGCCGGCACCGCCCCGGAGAGCAGCCGAGGGTCGGAGCGGGGAAGATCGGCCGACCGACGCGGGTTGTAATTGGCGATCACGGGTACGGGCGTCGAATCCCGGCGGCCGTCCGGGGTTCTCCCTCGGTGGCGGCTGTCGGGGCGCTTTGCCCGGGCCCGTCGTGGGAGATACCATGATCAGTCCCCCGGTCGGGGCACCGGCCGTGGGAAACAGGCACCTCCGCCCTCTCGAGGGGTGTGTGCCGCGTCGCTCCTTGAAAACGGAATAGTGAGAGCCAAAAGCCAGTGCGGGCGGCCGCTTCGTCGCGCCTTCGGGCGTGGCCGAGCGGTCGAACCTAAGAAGTAAGCACTGTCACGGACAACGAACCGTGCTGTGCCAGTCGGTCCGGGCCGCCAGGCCCGTGCCGGCTCTCCGATCGTCGCTCTCGTCGTCGGGCCCCCGGGTCCGGCGCAGGGGGCGT
>DATHCF010000366.1:0-13004 GCA_035319705.1 Acidimicrobiales bacterium
GTCGACGAGCGCAGTGCGGGCTTCTCGCATACCGGCCGTGCGCGCCCGGTTGACGAGGATCCGGAAGAGCCATGTAGAGAACGAGGAGCGGCCTTCGAACCGGTCAGCCCCTCTCATGATCGCGACCCAGGTGTCCTGGGCCACGTCCTCGGCGCTCGACTGGCTTCCGACATAGCCGCGGGCAACCCGCACCATTGAGGCGTGATAGCGACGCACCAGCTCGGCGAACGCCTTTTCGTCTCCACCGAAAAGCGCCCCGAGTGCGGCTGCATCATCCACGAACAAAGAGCGTACTGCTGAGTCGAAAAACCCACCCATCGGCTGTAACGCGGGCCTATCACCGGAGGACAGCACTACGGCACCGATGCTGAACCAACGCCGGACCCCTCGACCAAGGAGAACCTATGAGATCCGCACGCCCGGTTCGCTACCTCGCCGCCACGGCGCTCACGATGGGTATCGGCACCGCGACCGCCAGTGTCATCGGCTCAGGTGCTGCAGCAGCCTCGCCCTACCCCGGTTTCGACCAACTCACTCATGCGCTGTTCGTCCAGACCGACACTCTGTCGGGCAACACCATCCAAAGCTACGAGCGAAGTGATGATGGGTCGCTCACGCTGGCTGGCACGTATGCCACCGGGGGGCTTGGTGGCCAGGCGACAGGATCGAGCGCCGATCCGCTCGCTTCGCAGGGATCGCTCGCGCTCACCAACGATGGGCAGACGCTCCTCGCCGTGAACGCCGGTAGCGACTCGGTCTCCGTGTTCTCCGTCGACGGCACCACGCTCCACCTCACGCAGATCGTCGGCTCGGGCGGGGAGTTCCCGGTGAGCATTGCCGTGCATGGCTTTGACGTGGCCGTCCTCAACTCGGGTGGTTCAGGGTCTGTGGCCGAGTTCGCCCAGTTCTTCGGGCACTTGTTCCCCCTGCCGTGGGAGACCCGGAGCCTCGGGCTCGCCAACACCAACCCGCCGTTCTTCCTGGCGGGTACCGGACAAATCGGCTACACGCCGGACGGAAGGCACCTCGTTGTGACTGACAAGCATTCCACCGACGCCATCCAGACATTCAGTGTCTCACCCATCGGGAATCTCGGGGCGGCTCCAGTGAGCACCCCGGCACAGACGCCTGTGCCGTTTGCCTTCAACTTCGATAGTGCAGGACACCTTGTGGTAGCCGAAGCCTTGAACAGCGACGTGAGCACCTACACAGTCAATCCCGACGGGACCCTCACGGCCATCGGCACCGTGTCCGACGGCGGCACGGCCCTCTGCTGGCTCAGTTCGAGCAACGGCTTCTACTACGGATCGAACGCCGGAAGCGGCACGGTCAGCTCGTTCACGGTGGGTGCCGGTGGAGTGCCGGTGCTCGACCAGGCGACGGCGGCGACCACTCACCCCGGAACGACCGACTCGGTTGTGTCGCCCGACGGCTCCGTCCTCTACGTCGAGAGCGGCGGCAGCGGTCTCCTCGACGCCTTCCACATCCAAGCCGATGGAACGCTGACGGCCATCCAGACGGTGGCTATTCCGGTAGCAAGCGAGGGACTCGCAGCCAGCTGATCCAAGTACAGCGCGGAGGCCCGGTCCTTCCGTTCCAGATGGGTCGAACGGAGGGGGCCGGGTTCTTCCGCAGGTGGAGGGCGCTTGAGTCTGCTTGGAGGCTGGGAAACATGGGCTGACCGATCGAGCGCAAATGCCTGTGGTCGGATGCCCTGGCTAGGGCCTTCGGCCAGTTCGGGACCGGCGGCCCCGCGTGAGAATGTTCAGCGCCGTCGTTACCGCCCAGTTGGCCAGACGTGGCCGGCCGACCTACTCCGGCATTACCTACCGGATGCCCGCTCATCTCGATACCAGCGGAGCATTACCGGTCGCTAAACCCTTCACGGCAAAGAGCTTCCAGGAACCTGGGACGCTCTTCAGTTTGTGCTCGCCACGATCCGTGAGGCTCGATGCCCGAACCGGCGACGCCCCTGGCATTGTTCCGGCCTGACACAATTCGGGAAATGGTTCTCCGGGCAGCGAGATGGTTAACGGTGACCGTGGCAGTGGGCGGGCTACTGGCCGGTTGCGGAGGACCGCCTTCTCTCGTGACAAGTGGGCGCCGCCCAGCTGGACGCTTTGCCTGCAAATACGACTCGCGGACCGAAGCTTTCACGGGGGCCTATGGCACCGCCTCGACGATCGGTTGGCTGGGAAACGATCAAGCAGTCGTGACCTGCTTGGGTGGCTCGTTCTACGTGCAGAACGGCATCGATCGGAATTTCGGCTTTGGCGTCTACACCGGGTCGCCGACGGCGTGGACCGATCTCGAGGGCTACCTGCCTGCGCAGGTTACGACCTTCTCGAGTGACGGCGCCAGGATCTCGATCACCGAATTCGCGGACAAGGTCGCGATCACCGGTCATGCATATGTCGTCGCCTACTGTCGAGTAGCCATCACCAATCCCGGCGACCATCCCCTCATCGTCGATCCCGAGCCCTCCGCTGGATTGGTCGTTCTCAAGCGAGCTCCCAACCTGGTGACGGCTCATGCAACGGTGAATCACGACTACGTAGTGGCCGTCGATCGGTTCGGCAACACCTACCCGTGGCCGACGCCTCAGAACCTCGTGGCCGCCGGAGGTTTCGATCGTCACCTGGCCCACATGAGTAAGTTCTGGAACGGCCAGCTCGCCCAGATAGCCTCGATCGATGTCCCAGACGCTGCCCTCGTCGATGCTTACAAGAGCGGGTTCATCTACACACAGATAGCCCGAAGCGGCGATCGCCTCGATACCGGGGTAAACGGTTATGAGATGGAGTACAACCACGATGTGGTGGGAATCCTGGCGAATCTGTTCACCCAGGGCTACTTCAGCGATGCTCACGCACTGCTTCTGAGGGCCCGTAGTGTCATCGGGTCCGAAGGAGGCCTGTATGCCGACGGAACATGGACATATGCATGGCCCTGGGCCATCTATCTCCTGAAGACGGGCGATCTCAGTTTCGTGCGGGCGAATTTCGCTACCGGCGGGCCCGAGGGCTTCAGCCAGCCCAGCATCGAGACCACCGCCCACGCCATCGCCACAGACAGGACCGGGCCGGGCGGAATCATGGAGATGACCGATGATCTGGACTTAGAAGGTTTCTGGACGGTGGACAACTTCGAGGCTCTGATGGGTTTGACGGCGTACCGCTACATCGCTTCTCGGCTCGGAGTTGAGACCGAGGTGCAGTGGGCGACCAATGAATATGACTCACTGTTGGTGGCGACCAATTCGGAGCTCGACGCCACTGTCAACCAGTACGGCCTCGATTATCTTCCGTGCTCCATGGTGCAACCGAATTCGTCCAATCTCTGTGCCAACCCCGAAAACGCAAACTGGGCAGCCACACTGCAGTTCGGCAAGTGGGCCTGGGACGGCCAGCTGTTCGGTGATGCAGTCAGCGGTCCCGGTATCTCCCTCATCGACGCTACCTACCAGTACGGATTCAGGCTCCTTCAAGGCATCCTACCGACGAATACCTTTGGGGGTTTCCCCTCGGACTACTACTACTCGACGGGATACAACGCCGGCTACGGGTCCTGGGCGCTAGCCGGCGAGGACGATCGCGATCAGGGAATCATGAGCTACCAGTTCATGATCCAACGCGACCAGAGCGGGCCGAACTCGTGGTGGGAGAGCTCGCTTCCCCCTGATCAGTCGTCGCCTTGGACCGGGTCGCACCCCGGTGGTGGCCAAGGTTCGTCACCCCACGCCTGGGGTATGGCCGAAGCGAACAAGGTGTTGCTCGATTCCCTGGTGGCACAGGAATCAGATGGATCGCTCATCGTTGGCCGCGGTGTCCCGACGCAATGGCTGAGTACCGGCAACGTCATCTCCGTCGCGAATTTCCCCACTGATGACGGGCATCGGCTTGATGTCTCGATCCAAACTTCCGGCCAACAGGTGTCGCTCGAGGTGACCGACGGCAGTCCTCCCGGGTCGGTTCTGTTCGAGCTCCCGGATTTTGTGAACAACATCGCCGAAGCCTCCGCCGGTGTGGTGGACGAAGCCACGGGTACGGTTACCCTCCCGGCTGCGGTTCAGGAGGTGACGGTCCAGCTGAGCAAACCGCCGTCACCTGCCTAACCGGGACCATCGCAGCAAACGCTGATTCGCCCACGGAGATGTCGGGCCGACCGGAGATGATGCCGGGACCAGTTCGGACAGGCTAGAACCTCCGGCCAGATCAGCCGGGGCGAGGCCGGTCGAGATCGCTCTGGACCCGGATTTTCGGGTCGGGTGCACTCGCGGTCGAGATGACCCGGATCAGGCACCTCTCGCCTGGTGTCGGCCATAGATTGTTCACGTCAGTTCATGAGAGAATCGTGTCAGGGGTGCCATGGTGCAGTTCGGCAAAGTATCTCGTCGAATCTGGCCTTGGACCGTAGTGCTCGTCTTCGTCGTCGTGGTGGCCGGGGCAGCTCTGGCGTCAGCCCTAACGACATCAGGACCACACACCAGTACGGGGGTGATCCCGCCAAAAGTGGCGGCTGAATCTTTGCCTGCTCAAAACTCGACGGGTACTTCTCCGCCGACGACGGTGGCTCCGACTACGACACTGCCGCCAGCTACCACAACGACCATGCCTCCTCCAACCACCACAACGTCGGCTCCCTCGTTGCTGTCACGCGTCCCTGCCCAGTTCTCGGTGACCATGACGACCGACAGATCCGACTACGGCCCCGGCGAACCGGTAAATATCACGCCGCGTGTCACCAATGAAGGTGGTGCGTGCACCATGGCCATTGGCGCTTGTCCGTTCGTTGGAACCGTAACAAACTCATCGGGTCAGGCCGTATGGGGTCCTTTATGCTCGTCCCGTCCGAGCCAGTGCCTGGCGTATGCACAGCCCAGTTGATCGGTGAATCCGTCCCGAGTGGTTGGACCCAAACGACTACCTTTTCGTGGGACCAATCCGAGTGCCTTCCTCCGGGCCTTCAGTGCCAGAACACTCCCGTACCTCCGGGCTCATACTCAGTGGCAGTGACGTGGCAGTTTGGCAGTCCTTCCTTTCCACCGATCAGCGCTCCACCCACAACAATCACGATTGATTAGTGGTCTCGGAGCGAGGGTCAGCGAAACCACAGTCGTTCGCAGCCGAGCGGAAATGCCGGGACCAGGATGCCCAGGCCGGGGTCTCCAAGGCTGGCCAGCAGTCCGAGGGGGCGCGGGATCACTCAGTGCCGTCGTTACCGCCTGGGTGGCCTCCGACGCCGACCGCCCCGACACGGCACTTCTCGCGCCTAGGCGCACATTGCTCATACCGGATGGTGCAGCGTGCCACGGGCGACGCTGGCGGGATTGAACTCTTGATCGGAAAGCTGCTCGGCGGTGATAGTGAAGCATGGATGCCTTGCCTCCAATCCAGCATTTGGAACTCTTCGTCAGCCTCCGGAGAGACCGCGCCCGAGTCCGGCGTGTTCTTAAGAGCGTGTACGCCGTCGCCCGACCAGTGACCCAAGAAGGTGGCGGTGCCGGACCATGGGTTTACCTTGTTGATCGCGATCCTCTGGTAACACCAACCCAGCGCCTACGGGCGACTCTGGATCTCCAGCCAGATGAGGATCTTTGGATCGAGCTGGCTTTCTATCGAGATCGGGCCGCGATGCGAAAAACCATAAAGCGGATCTGGCAAAGTCCTGACTTCGCAAAGCCCGTTACCGAGCTGGGTGGCCTCCTCTCGGCGAGGCGGATTGGCCATGACGCCACCGTGGCTCTCGCAATGCTCGTCGAGGCCTAAAGGCCACGATCACTGTAGTCAGCCGTCATCTCATCACGTTGCGGGCGAGTGGGAATCGCCAACGACAGCTTGGCGTCGCGTTATGACGCCTCCCGATGGGCCGTGTCCATCAGACACGGCCCATCGGGAGCGTCTCGATTACGCGAGCTTCCTGTAAATGACCTGCTGTGTGACCACCGGATCTTCGACGAATACTCCCTTGGTGTCATCCACAGCGGCGATGAAACTCGGATCGACGGCCAGCTTGTCCTGCGCTGTCTCGAACTCGGCCAGGTCCCGGTAGCCCGTCAGCCACCCCACTGTGCCGTAGGTGCCGGTCAGGGCACGTACGAACAATGTCCGAACGCCCGTGATGGCCTCGCCCTTCTGGGCGAGTTCGATGCCCACAGTCATGGCGCGGCCTATGTTGCCCGCCGCACAGACGGCCTGGGCGCCAGCGACGTACTGGACCTCATTCGCGGCTGACGGGTCAATCTCACCCGAAACGATCTGAAGCAGGCCATCGTCGATCGGGCCGTCGATGAAACTTCGACCTTCTTCCGCGAGTGCCATGAACTTCGCATCGCCTTGGAGCTTGTCCAGACCGGACTCTAGCGAGACAAGGTCGGCCCACCACGAGGTCCAGCTCACGGTGCCGAAGCCCGGCGAAAAAGCATGGGCCCACAGCCGGACATCGTTGCCGGTCACCTCCTTGACACGGCCAAGGATGGTGGTCGCCCACGCCAATCCTGCGGCACCGTTCAAGTGTGTACGTCGTGAGAACAGGTACATGATTTGTCCCTCCCTGGTTCCGGCGCACCAGCCCTCTGGGCTTGGAGCGCGACCGGAGCGTAGCGAGTAAACGAGGAGAAATCCTCTGGACCGCCGCGCTCATGGGCGCGCCTAGCTGGGTGCGGCTCGGTGCAGATGCACCCCTCGGCCCAGCTGGGACGCCAATGCTGCCCTGGATCACTCACGGGGCGTCATTTGCGGGCGAGTTGGCCTCCGGGCCGAGTGCCCTGCATCAGCACTTTGAGTGCGGTCTCTACGGCGACCGTGACCCTAAGGAAGGTGGCAGGGATCGCCGTCTTTGCTGGATCGGAACTTGTGTTCTGGGCGCCGAAGAGATCGTCGAGCTCGTCGAACAATTCGTCGGCACGGTCACTCTGGCGAGGCGCGTCAAAGGCGTTCATCGTCGGCCCGTAGTGGTCGCGGAACCAGGTCAGATACTCGGTCGACGAGACGGGTACTTCGAAACAGAAAGATGTCGGGCTGACATGAGATGGACTCAGCTGGTATGCGCTCGGCACCTCGGGCAACGTTCTTAGTTGCCGCCTGACCCTCGATCGCGTCTAGGAGAAGTCAGCATGCCGCGGCAGGCGAAGATGCGGGTCACGCCGATCGTCACGGGCCGGAGAGCTCGCCCACGTTCTCGTCTCTCCATGTGATGAGGAAGGCCTGCAGGGGTTCGGCGATGCCCTTGAGCTCAAGGGTGCGGTCACCAGCGACGGCCACCGTGCGCTCGCAAGCGGCGAGGAGATCCGCACTCACAAGGATCTCGCTGGCGCTGGCAGCCGCAGAGATGCGGGCGGCGCGGGTCACGGCCGCGCCGAAGTAGTCATGGTCGCGGGCGGTGGCCTCGCCAGCGTGAAGCCCGATGCGGACCGTGGGAGCGAAGCCGTGGTCGGCGCGGTGGCGAGCGAGCGCCCGCTGGATAGCGGTTGCGCAGGCGATGCCGTCGTCGGCCTTATCGAAGGCCACGAAGAACCCATCGCCACCGTGCTTCACCTCCTCGCCTCGCCATCGGGCGAACTCAGCGCGCAGGATGCGGTCGTGCCAGCGCAGCAGCTGCTCCCAGGCGCCGTCACCCATCGCCTCCGCGAGCCGTGTCGAGTCCACGATGTCGGAGAAGAGAAAGGTCCGCAAAGCTCGCGTCGCGGGCTCGGGTCTTGGCGGAACAATGTCGAGGTCGACGACGGCGCCGATCTCCTCAGCGGTTCGTGCCGCGGCCTTGATCTCGAGGCGGGCCCCGGCGTTGTCGCCGTCGGCGGTCAGCGCCCGAGCGAGCCGCACCCGTGCCTCGGCCGCTTCGTACGGAGCGTTGACCTCACACCAGGTGCGGATGCCCTGTCGGAGCGAAGCGACGGCGGCCTCGGTGTCGCCGCGGTAGAGCGCCAACTCGCCCCGTGCCACTGCGGCTGCGGCCGCCGGCCCGGGCGTCCCCAGCCGGCGCGCGAGCTCCTCTAGTTCGGTGACGCTCGCGTTCGCCGCTGGCTCGTCGCCGACCGCTAGGCACGCTCGCACGTGCACCGGAAGCACGAATACTCGCCGCTCTCGAGCGAGCATGCCCTGGTCGGCCAGGGCCCGGGTGAGGCTCCGCACCGCCGCGGGCGCGTCGCCTTGCGCCAGCAGCAAGCGGCCCCGCCCCGGCTGGCCGTCGTCACCGAATGCAACGGCCTGCGCGAGCGCCTCTTCGGCACCGGCCAGGTTGCCACGACGGACCCGGATGTCCACCAGCTCGCTATAGCCCCACGCTGCGCTGTAGCGGTTCACTACCTGTAGCTCCTCGCATGCCCGCAGGACCCGTTCCTCCGCGTCGGCCAGCTGACCGTGGAGGCGATCGATCTCCCCCTGGTGGAAGCGACATAGCCCGCCGTAGCCGGAGATCGACTCACGCTCGCAGTAGCGAGTCGACACGTTCGTCCACTCCGTCGCGCGTCGCCAGTCACAGAGGGCTCGACAGATCGAGATCACCGCGCAGTACACGTGGCCGGCGTGGATCGGTTCCACCCCGGGCCGCATAGCCAGCGCGGCCGCCTCGTCGACCAGCGGTAGCACCTCAGCCCGATCGCCCTCGGTGACCGCGATGTGCGCCAGTCCCTGCACCGCCATCGCCTCTGCGCCAGGGCTGGCCACTCGACGAGCGATCGCCCGCGCTTCCTCGAGCGACGCCCTCGCTCCTTCGACATCACCCCCTGCCAACTGGGTGAACGACAGCATCCACATCGCTAGCGCATGCTCGGAAGACTCGGGCTCTCCCTGGAGGAGTTCCATAGCCCGGAGGAAGCAGGTACCCGCCACCGACTCGTCGAGCATCTGCACGTGATGGCGTGCCTGCTCCAGGGCCATACGTGCGGCCGCCGCTCGAGCACCGGCTGCGCTGAAGGCCACCTCGCCTCGCTCGAGTGCGTTCAGGAACCCCGCCTCGTCGCTCACCCACCGACACGACCAGGCAAGCCGCTCCAGGTCCTCGGCTTCGAGCGGCTCCTGGGCGTCGGCATCGAGCAGCAGCGAACGAGCCACGATCCAGTCGTTGCGACCGTAGGCCATACGTGCTTCGTCTAGGCGCGCCTCGTGGTCTGGCACCGGGATCAGTTTGCCACGCATCCCTACCCGACGATCTCGACGGGACCTGTCTCGGACGTTCTACTCAGGACCCATCCCCGGCGGGATCGCTCAACGCGCCGGTCGAACAGCCATCTAGGCGCGAGCCTGGCCCTCTAGCACGACGGTCAGTAGCGGGTCCAGCCGTCCGGGGACCCGATCGCGCGGTACCGATCACCGGTAGCGGACATCACGCCCCTCCGATTCGGGGATCTGGACCCGACGAGCAAACACATAACGACGGGCACCAGTAGCGGCCACAGCACCCGGCGACCGATCGCAAATGCCGGGAGCAGGATGCCCTGATCGGGGCCTTTCGCCAGGTCAGTCCAGCCGCGGGCGCCCGAGATCACGCTGCGGCGTCATTACAGGGCGGGTGGCCCGCCAGCTAGGGTGCGAGAGGCACTTCTCGCCCGGTCCACGTCGACACATGCGCGGAGCATTTTCGGGCGGGTCCGAGTGGGGCTACTACATGCGTGACGTAAGAAGAGGGAGACCCTCCCCCGTCAAGCCCTCAAGAGCACCCCGCCTACCCGCCATCATGAGGATCAGCGATTCGACCGGCCCCTCGACGGCAGGTCCATTTCCGGTTGACCAAGCGGTGTCGGTAGCCACAAGACGTAGCCCCGTGATTCGCCTTCGGGTCCCAAGAGGGAAGTTCGCGCTCTTCATGTCCTCAGCAACAGCGAGGACAGTCTCCTCGGTGGGCTTTCTGTTGATTCCCAATGGGAGGCGAATGTCTCCCGAGTGACAAACTGTGTCAATGAGCATGGCCATCGGCTTGGCCAGGGGCGGAGTCTTGCGCTTGCCGATGGTCGCTCGGAGTTGATTGAGAAGCGACCCCGGCGACGCCTCGCCCGCCACTAGCGCCTCGCGGGCGATGTAGCGGTTGGGGTCCAATCCACTTCTGAGGAAACCGATGAGCATTGCTGCGGTCTTTCTGTCGCACTCTGCCACCAGGTGGGCGACGACATGTCGGACCTTCCACTCACCGCACAAGGATTGGGTCTCCCATTGACTGTCTCCGAGAACCCGCAAGATCGCCGCACAAGGCCTCCCGCTCGGCGTCGTAGTTCGCCCAGGTATCCATGTGGCCTCCCCTCCGGGTCCGCTAGACGATAGGCCGATTGGAGTCGGGCTCCGAGGCTCTCCGGTAACGACAACAGCCCATGCCCACGTGACATCTCAACCTGCTCGGAAGTGCCGGGAGCAGTGCGATCTCACCCCTGGGGACAAGCGCAGCACGAGGCAGCATCGAACCGACGGAAGGGGAGGCCGTCAGAGCGCCGGCGACGAGCAGTCCCAGGACCACGAAGATGGCCGCGGTCGCGGCGATGAGGAGGAGCCGCTCGGGCACGTTCAGTCGCGAGGTGCCCATCGCTCGTTCAGCTTACCAATAGCGTCACGCTTGCTAGGGTTCGCGGACCGAGCCGAGACCAGCGAGGCAACACTATGGATGAAGGCGAGCCGATTTCCTACATGGGACTGGAGGTGGGGACTCCGGTCCTTTCGGCCAGTGGAAAGCAGTTCGGAACGGTGCACCACGTCCTGCAGGCTCCCGAACTCGACCTCTTCGACGGCATCTCGGTGAAGACGCCGCATGGGTTGAGGTTCGTCGACCGGGACCAGATCACCGACATCACCACGACGATGGTGCGGTGCTCGCTCACCGACGAAGAGGCTTCGTCACTGCCGGCCCCGGTTGGTCCTCCGATCGTGGAGGTCGACCTCGCCCGCGATGAAGGACCCTCGTTGACGGCTCGGCTCGGCCGACTGTTCGGTCGTGAGCATTGGAAGAACATCGACGAGTAGGCGGGCCGGCGTGCAGGGATGCGCCGGTGGCTACCCGACGCAGAACTCGTTTCCCTCCGGGTCGAGCATGACCGTCCACGCCGCTCCGTTGCCCTCGCGGCGTTCGACCTTGGTGGCCCCCAGGCCGACCAGCCGGTCGATCTCGTCCTCCGGGTCCTTTGTCGCCAGGTCGACGTGCATCCGGCTCTTGGCGGATTTGGGCTCGGGCACCTTCCAGAACAGGATGCCTCGGACGCCGCGTTTTTCGGGAGCGGCCAGCGCCATGAACTCATCGCTCTCCATGACCGGTGCGTAGCCGGTCACTTGCGCCCAGAAGCTGCCGAGGCGACGCGGGTCGGCGCAGTCGAAGGTGACGTACTTGATGAACGATCCCATCGGCTGAGCCTAGGCCGGTGCTAGGTTGCCGGCGCTGCCTGGAGCCACCTGGACCGGGACAGTGGAGGTGTGAGATGTCCGACGGCATGAACCTCGGTTTGGGTTGCCCGTTGCTCGGTGCACTACCGCACCGTTATCTCCGAGGGGAAGGTGACACGAGAGTCGTCGAACTCGACGTCGCCGACGACGTCCGAGGACCGGGTGGCTCGGTCCATGGGGGTACTGGTGTGCAGCCTGGTGGACTGCGGCGGCGGCAAGCGCCATCGCCCATGCCAGTGGCCGCGTGGTGGCCACCTCGGCCTTCAGCATCAACCTGCTCTCCGCCGCCCGGGTCGGCCCACTGCGGGCGGCGGCCACGCCCTTGCGGGTGATCCGGAGCCAAGGCGTCGCCGAGGTCCAGGTCCATGGCACCGGCAAGGACAACCGCCTCGTGGCGATGGCCCTCGTGACCGTGAGCTTTCTCGCCGGTGAGGCGTTCGAGCGCCGCACCCGGCGAGAGCGCAGCGGTGGACGCCGCCTGGGATCACCCTGTGGCGCTCGCATCTGGGCGATGATTCCCTTGCCGGAAGCCGCGCCAGGAGGGACGCTCGATGACCCGGGCTGACGTTGTCCGGACCGCCTACGAGCGGTTCAACGAGAAGGATTTCGACGGCGTCCTCGACCTGTGCGACCCCGAGATCGAGTTGAGGGACCTGCTCGACAAGAACGGCCGGGCTCATGGACGTACAGCCGTCCGTCAGCGCTTTGCAGAGCGGTTCTCGGATGCAACCGTCCACGTGACGATCGGAAACCTCATGGAGGTGGGCGACACCGTCATCGCCGCGGTGTGTTGCCAGGTCTTCGACCCGAGTGGTGACCCGGTTGGTCCCTACATCGTCGTGACCGATCACTTCACCTTCCGCGGGGAGCGGATAATCGGCGTCGAGACGACACAGTTCGAAGAGGCTCCCCACGAGGTACGCACGGTTCTGATGGCAGGTACCGGCGGCACCCAGACATCGCACGACACCTAGCTAGCCACCGCCACCAGGGTCACCCGGGGGAATGGAATAGGTCACCTGGGCTTTCGCCACGAGCTCCTCACGGTCGTCTGAACGCAAGGAGACGTCGATCACGGCCAGGCGCCTCCCGAGTTTGAGGAGCAACCCGTCGGCCACCACGTCGACCAACTCCGGCTTTCGCAGGAAGTCGATGTGGAGGCTCGTCGAGACAGCCAGCACCACAGGGCCGATCTGCGCCAACACGGCGAGCCAGGCTGCCGCGTCGGCCAGCGCCATGAGGGCTGGACCCGACACCGTCCCCCCGGGGCGCTGGTGCGCTTCGGTGACCGGAAGGCGGAGACGGACACCCCAGTCGCCCATGTCCTCGACCACATACGGGGGCGGGCCGCCGAACCCCGCCTCTGCCAGCAGGCGCTGGAGGGCTTGCAGGTCCATCACCGGCATCAGCGGATGCTAGCCAGGGGGTCACGGAGGTCCCGGGCCTTCGCGCCACCCTCAGGGTCGAGGGTGGCGTGGGGCCGGCCGCTGCGCTCAGCCGCTCACCAGAGGCGGCACCACCGGGCACGACGTCAGTGGCGGCGACGGGAGGGCAACGACACTGTTTCCGTTGTCGGACAGGGCGCTCACCAGGTCCTCGATGGCGAGCGGGTCGTAGATGATGCCGATGTGGTCGGTGTTGTCGGTC
>DATHCF010000367.1:0-10369 GCA_035319705.1 Acidimicrobiales bacterium
CTGTGGGTGCGGCACAGCCCCATGAACACCGACATCTGCAGCCAGCGCAGGTACAGCTCGGGATCGGGTACGCCGGTGAAGCCGCCGGTGTCCGACCCGGAGAATGCGATGCCCGACAGCCCGAGCCCGACGACGGTGGCGACCTGTTGGCGCAGACCCTCCCAGCTGGTGCTCACGTCCCCCGTCCACGTCCACGCCCATCGCTGGTTGCCCGCCCATCCCGAGCGCGACAGCACGAAGGGACGGCGATCAGGCCGGGCCCGGCGCAGACCGCTGTGGCCGGCCTCGTTCATGAGCAGTCCGTAGAGGTTGTGGACCTGGGCGTGGTCGCCACCACGGCCTTCGACGTCATGACGGGTGGACAGCGGGAGCGTCGGGTCCCCCACCAGGGAGATCGAGGTGGGCTCGTTCATGTCGTGCCAGACGCCGCCCACCCCGCGGTTGGTGAGGGTGGGGTACTGCCCGGCCCACCAGTGGCGGGTGGCTTCGGAGGTGAAGTCCGGGAACACAGCGCGTCCCGGCCACACCACGCCCACCTGCGGCGCCCCCTCGGCGTCGGTGCAGAAGTGCTCCTCTGCGACTCCCTGTCGGTACAGCGGGTAGTGGGGGTCGGCCTTCACCGCCGGGTCGACGATGGTGACGATCCGCACCCCTTGACCTGCAGCCGACCCGGACAAGCCGGCCAGGTCGGGAAAGCGTTCGCGGTCGACGCTGAAGACCCGGTAGCCGTCCATGTAGTCGATGTCCAGGTGGAGAGCGCTGAGCGGCACGCCCATGGTCCGGTACCCCTTCAGCACGGCGCGCACGGTGCGCTCGTGGCGGTATCCCCAGCGGCTCTGGTGGTAGCCCAGTGCCCATCTCGGCGGCAGCGTCGGACGGCCGGCGAGCTCGGCGAAACGCTCGAGGAGCACCGGCAGCTCGCCGACCACGAGGTACTGGCACAGCGCGCCACCGGCGAACCGAAACGACGCCTCATTCTCCGGGCCGTCCTGGCCGTCCGGGTCGTCCTGGCCGTCCTGGTCATCGGGGTCGTCGGGGGGGAGGGTGACCTCGGCCGAGGCAGGGTTGTCGTAGAAGGACAGCACGTCACCGTCGGCGTGGTGGGAGACCAGGAGCGGGATGCCCACGTACAGCGGCACCCTGCCCGGGCCCCATGCGCCGCCCGGGTCACGGTTCCACAACCGGTAGCGGCCGCCACGCAAATCCACTCCGGCGGCCTGCTCGCCCAAGCCCGACAGCCGTTCGCCGGCGCGTGGCCGGAACCGGTGCTCCCACCAGTTGCGGCGGCGGCGAGGGGCGAGCTCCTGGCGCAGGAGCTTGCCGTCGGACGTCCACAACGACACCTCGCCGAGGCGCCCGACCAGAACCTCCAGCCCGGGCGCGCGCAGGCGCCGGCCGCCGGAACCGTCGGAGGCCTGCTGCAGCTCGGGCGGCGTCCAGGGCCAGGGCGGTGACAGCGCATAAGGCAGCGGCTCGTCGCCCGGCGACCAGCTGAGGCGGACCACGTCGTCGGCCAGCACCAGCACCTCGAGCTCGGCGTTTTCGAAGACGAAGCGGGCACCGTGGTCGACCGGATGGGCTTCGGCCATGGCTCCGGGCTCGACCGGATCCTCCTGCGGCGTCCGTTCCGCCCACTCGCGCACCCCGCTGCGGCGCCGATGGGCGCTGTGGGCCACGACCTGCCCGGTCGTGCGCAGACCGAGGTCGTGCAAGGTGTGGAACACGAGTCGCGCTCTCGCCCATCCCACGCGGAACTTGGCCCTCGGGTCCTGCACCGGGCAGACACTACGAGCGCCCGAGGTGGTTCCCGCGGGGATCGCCTACGTAAACTGACCCGTCAGTCAACAAGAGGAGGACCAATGCGCACCCGACTGACCGAGCTGCTCGGCGTCGAGCACCCGGTGATGTTGGCCGGCATGGGCGGCGTCTCATATCACCAGCTGGTGGCGGCAGTGTCGGAGGCGGGCGGTTTCGGCTGCCTGGGGGCGTCGACCATGGGGCGCGACCAGATGGTGGCCGAGATGGCCGAAGTGCGGGCCGGCACGGCGAAGCCCTTCGGCGTCGACCTCCTCACGGCCATGCCCGGCGACATGGCCAAGCAGGTGGAGCTGGTCATCGCCGGCGATGCCTCGGTGTTCGTGGCCGGGCTGGGTGTTCCCGTCGAGGTGGTCGACCTGTGCCACCGCAACGGCCTGCTGGTGGTCAACATGTGCGGCAAGGTCCTCCACGCCCGCAAGGCGGTGGACGCCGGGTGCGACATCGTGGTGGCGCAGGGAACCGAGGCGGGGGGCCACACCGGCCAGGTGGCCACCATGCCGCTCGTGCCGCAGATCGTGGACGCCGTGGGCGACCAGGTGCCGGTGGTGGCCGCCGGCGGCATCTTCGACGGGCGCGGCCTGGCCGCCGCCTTGGCGCTCGGCGCGGAGGGCGTGTGGGTGGGGACCCGCTTCATCGCCACCCCCGAGGCGCGATCGGTGGCGGGCTACAAGGACGCGCTGTTGCGCTCGGCGGAGGACGGAACCACCATCAGCCGGGCCTATTCCGGCAAGACGATGCGGGTCGTGAGCAACGACTACACGCGGCTGTTCGAGCAGCAGCCGGACGAGTTGCAGCCGTTCCCCGGCCAGCTCGGCAGGTCGATCGGGGACAAGGCGTTCCATCTCGGAGGAGACGAGCACACGCCGGAGGTCGATCCGAGGCGCGAGTGCTACCCGGCCGGCCAGGGGGTGGGCGCCATCGAAGAGCTGGTGCCGGCGGCCGAACTGGTGCGGCGCTTCGTGGACGAAGCCGAGCAGACGCTCGAACGTCTCGGGGGCCTCGTCGTACGGGCATAGACGCACCACGATCAACGGTTTGCGCAAAGGGGGCAACTAGGCTCGATCGTGCATTGAGCCGTGTCACTTCCCCATCGCCAGCGGCGCCCGAGCGGCCCGGCCCGGGGGTTCGACTGGGAAGCCGATGGTGGCGCCGCAGGCCGGCGCCGCCTCCGGTACGCATGGTTCCCGATCGGGTGGTGCTGAACGGCCGGCGCATGCGCTACGCCGTGTCCGGTAACGAGGACGCCTGCGGCCCCGAAGGGCCGGGAACGCCTCCGGTGTGGGCGGTCAACGTGCACGGGTACTTCGCCGGCGGGGGAATGTACTGGCGCGAGAGCGCGCATCTGGCCGCCACCTTCGGCTGGCGGGTGCTGAACCCGAGCCTGCCCGGATTCGCCGGCAGCGACCCGCTGCCCTGGGAGCAGGTGAACATCCGCCAGATCACCGCCCAGCTCGTCGAGCTCCTCGACCACGTGGGAGCCGAGCGGGCGCTCGTGCTCGGCCACTCGATGGGAGGTGCGGTGGCGGTGGAGCTCGCCGCGCGCCACCCGCATCGCGCGCTGGGCATCGTCTACCGCGACGGCGCCGCCACGCCGGCATGGCGTGAGCGCCGCGGGCCGATCGTGAGCCTGCTCGGTCCCATGCTCCCCGACGTGGCCTCGGTCGGCGACCTGATGATGGCGGCGGTCCTCGACATCCCCGATCTGCTCATCGGTCGGCGGTTGGCCTCCACCATGCGCGGGCTGTGGCCCGACGCACGGCGCAACATCCGCTCGATGAACCGCACCTTGCCGGTGGGCGCCATGCTCATGGCCATCGACCTGCGCCCCGAGCTGGAACAGCTGGTGGCGCACGGCATCCCGCTGCTCGGCGTGTGGGGATGCTTCGACCGCATCTGCAACGCGGCTACCGCCACCGAATTCGCCGAACTGACCGGCCGTAGCGTCCAGTGGGTTCCGGGGGGCCATTCGTGGATGCTGCCGCGCCCCCAGGGTCAAGCCGACGTGCTGCGCTACCTCCCGAGCGGGCGAGCCTTCCTGGCCGAGGTGGGCGAACGGCGACGCCACCTCCTCGGGCTCGACCAGCCGGCGGGGGCCCGGGCCACCATGCGCGTGGTGCGCGGATGAACTGCCCGACGCCAGCCGTGCGCTGATGCGCGCCATGAGCCGGGCCGAGCGGGTGCGATGTGCCGTCACGGAAGCCGACGCCCTGGTCCTGGAGGCGCCGCGGAAACTCGTGCACCGCTCGCTGCCGGTGCCGGACATCAGGCCCGACAACGCCCTGTTGCGGGTGGAGGCGTGCGGCCTGTGCGGCACCGATCACGAGCAGTTCACCGGTGTGCTTCCCGCCGGCTACGCCTTCGTGCCGGGCCACGAGGTGGTGGGCACCATCGAGGCCATCGGATCGCGAGCGGCGGGACGATGGGGCGTCGACGTCGGCAGCCGGGTGGCGGTGGAGGTGTTCCAGTCCTGCCGGGTGTGCGGCCCGTGCGCCGCGGGGGACTACCGCCGGTGCGCCGTGCACGGCATCGGCGACATGTACGGCTTCATCTCCGTCGACAAGGCACCGGGGCTGTGGGGCGGCTATGCCCGGTACCAGTACCTCTCGCCCGACACCCTGCTGCACCGGGTCCCCGGCTCCCTCGACCCGGTGCTGGCCACGCTGTTCAACCCGCTCGGCGCCGGGGTGCGTTGGGGGGTGACGCTGCCGGGCACCGGCCCCGGCGACGTGGTGGCCGTGCTCGGCCCGGGCATCCGCGGGCTGTCGGCGGTGGCGGCGACCAAGGAGGCCGGCGCCGAGTTCGTGCTCGTCACCGGCAAGGGACAGCACGACACCGGGCGCCTGGAGCTGGCCAAGCGCTTCGGCGCCGACATGGTGGTCGACGTGGAGCGCCACGACCCGGTGGAGGTGCTGCGCAAGCGGGCGGGCCGGCTGGCCGACGTGGTGGTCGACGTGACGGCCAAGGCCCCCGCCGCCCTGGCGCAGTCGTTGGCCCTGGCTCGTCCGGGGGGGACGGTGGTGATGGCCGGCACGCGCGGCTCGGCCGAGACCCCCGGGTTCTGGCCCGACCTCATCGTGTACAAGGAGCTGACGATCCTGGGAGCGCTGGGAGTCGATGCCGAGGCATACCGCATCGCCTTGGGACTGCTCGACACCGGCCGCTACCCCTTCGCCGATCTGCCCCGCCGGCGCGTCGGTCTCGGCGAGGTGGCGTCACTGCTCTCCGACATGGCCGGCGAGGGCGCCGACGCCCCGGTGCACGGCGTGGTCGAGCCCTGGGCCTGACGGCCCGGCCCCGATGAGGCTTCAGACGATCCGGTATGTCTGCAGCCCGTGGGCCACCACCGCGCCGTCGGAGTCGGTGGCGGTGATCTCGGTGAAGGTGAGCTCCTTGCCGCGCCGCACGACACTCCCGTGACACAGCAGATCGCTCTGCTTGGCCGCCCCGACGTACTGCACCGACATGCCGACCGTGGACGCCCGTACCCCTTTGTTGAAGTCGTGGTTCGACCAGGCCGCCGCCGCCCCGGCGGTGTCCATCGCGGCCACCACCACCCCGCCGTGGTAGTAGGTCCCGTCGTTGGTCAGCTCCTTGCGGAAGCCCAGGCGCATGAGCACGTCGTCGGGCTCGTACCGCTCGAAACGCAGCCCCAACCAGGACAGATACGGCGTGGCCAACATGGTGTCCGGAACGGCGCGGCGCATGGCCTGTTGCTGCTCCTCCGAAAGCGCCCGCTTCTCCGAAGAAACGCCGCCGCCCGGCCGCTCGCTGGTCGCCATCGGACCACCTCTCCTACACTGGGACCGCTCGCTGATTGACGAGTCAGTTTATCGGTGCCCATCCGGGCCCGACGGAGGCGGCCGACCATGCGTTGGGAGATCGAGGACACCGCGGCACAGCAGCAATTCCGGGCGGAGTTCCGCGCCTGGCTGGCCGAGGTGCTGCCCGACGGCTGGGTGCAGGCGGTGGAGGCGGGCGACGACGAGACGCTCGAGAAGGTGAAGGCGGACTCCGGCTTCAACCCGTTCTCCTGGCAGGGCACCATCGGGCGCAGCCCGTACGCCGCACCGCTGTGGCCGCAGGATTTCGGCGGATTGTCCGGCGAGGTGTGGATGCAACAGGTCGTACGTTCGGAGCTGGTGCACCACCGGCTGCCCACGGTGTCGATCAACCTGCTCGGTGTGGGCCTGGCCGGCCCGACCCTCATCGAGCACGGCACCGAGGCCCAGAAGGACCGCTATCTGCGCAAGATCCTCTCCGGCGAGGAGATCTGGTGCCAGCTGTTCAGCGAGCCCGGGTCGGGCTCCGACCTCTCCTCGCTCGCCACCCGGGCCGAGCGCGACGGCGACGAGTGGGTGGTGAACGGCCAGAAGGTGTGGACCACGATCGCCCAGTTCGCCGCCTTCGGCATGCTCCTGGCCCGCAGCGATCCCAACGTGCCCAAGCACGAGGGGCTGACGTATCTCATCGTGGACATGAAGTCGCCCGGGGTCGAGGTCCGGCCGCTGCGGCAGATGACGGGCTCGTCGGAGTTCAACGAGGTCTTCTTCACCGATGTCCGCGTCCCCGACGAGAACCGCGTCGGGGCGGTGGGCGACGGCTGGCGCTGTGCGCGGACCACCCTCATGAACGAGCGCGTGGCACTGGCCGGCATCTCCCTCGATCCGGTGTCCTTCACCGGCGGGGTGCGGCGCGATCCGTGGCAGAGCTACCTCGAGGCCATCCCCGGCCGAGACGACCCGCTGGTCCGCCAGCGGCTGGCCCAGTTCTACATCGAGTCGGAGGTGAAGGAGATCACCGCCTTCCGGGCCAATTCGGCCCGGCTCCGCGGCCAGCAACCGGGCCCGGAAGGGGCGGTCAACAAGGTGTTCAACGCCGAGTTCAACCAACGCCGCTCGAGCTTCGCCGTCGACGCGGGCGGCATGGGCGCGGTGGCCTGGATGCCCGGCGACCTCCGGGCGGAGGGGCGCGCCCAGACCTTCCTGCGGGCGCGGGCCAACACCATCGAAGGCGGGACCTCGGAGGTGCTGCGCAACCAGATGGCCGAGCGGATACTGGGGCTGCCGCGCGACGTCGAGGTCGACAAAGGCGTGCCGTGGATCGAGGTACGGCGCAACTGATCGGCAGCGGCGCGCTGGCCGGGTTGTGCGCCACCGTGCTGCCCCCCGAATGCGGCGGCCCCGAACCGGCCGCGCTGTCCGGCGCGCTCGGCGACTTCCTCGCCCGCCAACCGGCCGCCGTGTCGGTGCCGGTCCGCCTCGGCGCGCTCGGCTTGGAGGCCGCCTCGGTGCTGAGCGGCGGCCGGCGGCTCACGCGCCGCTCCCCCGACGAGCGGGCGCAGCTGTGGAGGCGGCTGGCGAGCTTTCCCTCCGTCGGCCTGGGCCTCGAGGGGCTGAAGGCGCTCGTGCTCCTGGTCCACGGGGCGGACGAGGCCGCCGAGGCCATCCGCCTCTCGGCCACGCACACGCCGCCGGTGCGCCCCGACGCCGCCCTCGACGTGACGCCGGCCATCGACTGGCCGTCGCGCACGGCGGTCGACGCCGTGGTGATCGGTTCGGGCGCCGGCGGGGCCACCGTGGCGCGCACCCTGGCCCGGGCCGGCATGTCGGTGCTCGTGGTGGAAGAAGGCCGGCGACATCCCGTGGAGGAGTTCCGCACGCGTCACCCGCTCGAGCGTTTCGCTTCGCTCTACCGCGACGGCGGGGCCACCGCGGCGATGGGCCGTCCACCGGTGATGCTGCCCGTCGGGCGCGGCGTGGGCGGCACCACCCTCGTCAACTCCGGCACCTGTTACCGCACGCCGCAGGCGGTGCTGCGCCGATGGCGGGATCACGCCGGTCTCGGATGGGCCGATCCCGAGCGGTTCGCCGCCGCGCTCGACGAGGTGTGGGAGATGCTGTCGGTGGCGCCCGTCCCCGCAGGCGTGATGGGCCGCAACGGCGAGCTGGCGCTGGCCGGCGCTTCCGCCCTCGGGTGGCGGGCCGGGCCCATCTCCCGCAACGCCCCCGGGTGCGGCGGCTGCTGCCAGTGCGCCATCGGCTGTCCCCGCAACGCCAAGTTCGGCGTGCACCTGAACGCCCTGCCCCAGGCCTGTGCGGCCGGGGCGCGCATCCTCTCCGAGGCCCGGGTGGAACGGGTGGTGGTCGAAGAGGGCCGGGCGACGGGCGTGGTGGCCCGGCGCCACGACGGCAGCGCGCTGCTCGTCGACGCCGAGGTGGTGGTGGTGAGCGCCGGGGCCACCGAGACCCCGCCGCTGTTACGGCGCAGCGGTGTGGGGGGGCACCGGCGGCTGGGCCGCAACCTGGCCGTCCACCCGGCGGCCGGGGTGGCGGGACGTTTCGGCGAGACGGTCGAGTCCTGGCGCGGGGTGCTGCAGAGCGCGGCAGTGGAGGAGTTCCACGAGTCCGACGGCATCCTGGTGGAAGCCACCGCAACGCCTCCGGGCATGGGGACCATGGAGCTGCCCGGCGTGGGCGCCGAGCTGCTCGAGGAGCTGGCCGGTGCCGTGAACCTGGCCTGGCTCGGCGCCATGGTGGCCGACCGCCCGGTGGGGACGGTCTACGGCCGTCGGCGCAGCTTCATCCGCTACGACCTCGACCCGGGCGACGGCAGGCGACTGCTGCGGGCCATCGGCATCATGGGCCGGGTGCTGTTCGCTGCCGGAGCCGAAGAGGTGCTGACCGGCATCTCCCGCAGTCCCCGCGTGTCGAGCCCCCGCCAGCTGGACGAGGCGCTGGCCGCCGCCGAGCTGCGGCATCTGCACGTGGCTGCCTTCCATCCCTGCGGCACGTGCGCGGCGGGCGCGGACCCCGGTCGCTTCCCGGCCGACATCGACGGCGCCGTGCGCGGGGTGCAGCGCCTGTGGGTGGCGGACGCTTCGGTGCTGCCCGGCTGCGCCGAGGTCAACCCACAGGTGACGATCATGGCGGTGGCCCTCAACCTGGCGAACGGCATCGCCGCCCGCTACGGCGCCTCGGCGGCAGCGGCCTGATGGGCCCAGGAGGACGAGCCGACAGGCGGCGATCCGCAGGAGAGCGGACGACCGTGGCGCCACACGCGTTCCACGACCGCCCGGCCCACCCCGACCCGGTGCACGTGGCGGTGGCCGACGTGATCGGCGAGGGTATCGCCACCGACCTGCTGGGGTGGCTCCGCAAGGTCGCCGACCCCGAGACGGCCCTGTTCGTCGACACCGTCCTCGCCGACGAAGCCGGACGCAGGACGCGCCTGGTCGCCTTCCTAGAGCTGGGGCGGCCGCACCAGCTCGTGGGCACGATCGTGGCCGGCTATGCCAGGCGGACCGCCCAACTCGGGATCGGGCCGCTCGGCCGTCTGCACGACATGAGCGGGGCGCTGGCGCAGATCACGCGCCGCGACAGCGCCGCATGAGGGACGTCCCGGCACTGGCGCGTCGATGGCGCGGGCAACGCGGTCGGTTGGAGGTGGTCTACACCACCGTGTCGGATCCCACCACCGGTACCGGCGCCTGGGTGCATCACGAGCTGGTGTCGCCCGAGGCGGGACCTGCATACGTCCACGGCTGGGCGGCGGTGTTCCGTTCCGGTGCCGATCCGGTGCTCGAGCGCTTCGGCCCGAAGGAGATCGCCCCCGAAGCCGTCCCGTCTGGTGCGGTGTCGTGGGAGGAGCTTCCCGACGCCACCTTCGACCCACCGATCCTGCGCGGATCGCAGGGGCGTCTGTCCTGGGACCTGCGCGTCGAGAACGGGCCGCAGCAGACGCTGTGGACCTTCCCGGGGTGGGCCTGGGAGCGTGAGCTCTTGCCCGGTGCCCAGGTCGTGCCGGTGCCGAGCGCCCGCATCGGCGGCAGCGTGCAGGTCGACGCAGACCGGGTCGACCTGTCGCCGGACGCCCGGGGGGCCCTGGCCCACATCTACGGACACGGCAACGCCGAGCGGTGGGGATGGCTGCACGGCGAGCTCGGTGGCGGCGACGTCATCGAGATCGTGGCCGCGGTGAGCCGGAGACCCGGACTCGATCGCCTGGCGCCGCTCCCCTTGGTGCAGCTGCGCGTCGGCGGACGCGACTGGCCGCGCGACCCACTTCTGGCCGCACCGCTCCTGCGCGCCCGTCTGGGACTGCCCCGCTGGCAGGTGCAGGGGACGGTCGGACGCTGGCGACTGCGGGTCACGGTCGACATCCCCTCTTCCCGGTCGGTGTCCCTCGGATACCGCGACCCCGACGGCGCCGGCGCCACCTGCACCAACAGCGAGCTGGCCGATGCCGAGATCCTCCTCGAGCGCCGGCTGGGGGCGCGCTGGGAGACTGCGGCACACTGGGCGCTCGAGGGCACGGCACACGCCGAGATCGGCACCCGTCCGTGACGCAACCGGGACAACGCCCTGACGAGACCGTGACGACAGAGGAGGCATCGTGTCGAGCACCGTGACCGACACCGCGGCGAGGACTCCGGCTCCCGCAGCACACGGCGGCGACGACGTCCGCCTTGTGGCCGAGGCCGTGACGCGGGCCCGGGTGGCCGCCGGATCCTGGCGGTCCACACCAGCACAGGACAGGGCCAAGCACCTGCTCG
>DATHCF010000368.1:0-28673 GCA_035319705.1 Acidimicrobiales bacterium
TAGTGGCCGACTTGGGCCTGGCGCTGCCTGGTGGTGGAGTGGACGGGTTCCTTGTCGAACCGGGGCAGGATGTGCTTCCCGAAGGTGGCCACCGCCTCCTCGCACACCTCGATCGGCATCGACGACGAGAGCATGCCGAAGCTCAGCTGGTCGGCTCCGGTGTCGGCGAAACGCTGCACGGTTGCCGCCACCTCCTCGGGGTCGCCCACGGCGATCTGCCGGTCCTTGATCTGTTTGTCGATCTGCTCAGCGGTCGAGTCCGGGATGGTGGCCGGCCACTCGGGGATGCCGGGAGGGCGCGGGAAGGTGTCCAGGTACCGGAACACCAGGCTCAGGTAGTACCCGATGTCGATATCGCGCAGGACCTGACGGGCCCGTCCACCGTCCTCCAGACACAGCATCTGGGTGGTGATCATGACGTTGTTGTTGACGTACTCGCCCACCGGGTCGCAGCTCTCGATCTCCTTCTTGTACTTCTCGATGAGGGGGATGAAGTTCTCCGGTGGGCCGAAGGCGAAGCACAGCACACCGAGGCCCTGGCGGGCGGCCAGCTCGAAGGTGCTCGGGCTGCCGGCGGCCACCCACATGGGCGGATGGGGACGGGTGTAGGGCTTGGGAAGCACATTGCGCTTCGGCATGGAGAAGAAATGGCCGTCGTGGGAGTACTCCTCGTCGCGCCACATGCGCACGATCTGGGGCAGGCTCTCGGCCACCATCTCCCTGGTCAGCTCGGGGTCCTCGATGCCGAACCCGCGCTGCTCGGTGGTCGACGACCCGCGTCCCACGCCGAACTCGAAGCGCCCTTCGGAGAGGTGGTCCAGCATGGCCACCCGCTCCGCTACCCGCGCCGGGTGGTTGACCGGCGGGGTGATGTTGATGATGCCCGAGCCGATGTGCATGTTCTCGGTCACCGCCGCGGCGTAGCCCATGAACGACTCGTTGGCCGACAGGTGCGAGTACTCGGTGAGGAAGTGGTGCTCGGTGACCCAGGCGTACTTGAACCCCGCGGCGTCGGCCGCCTTCAGGTACCGCACCTCGTCCTGAATCCGGCGGTGCTCAGCCCCGTCCCCGTGCGCGGCGCGGAACTTGGGCGGCATGCACACGGAGTTGAAGATCCCGAATTCCATCGACATCAGCCTCCAGTCGGCCTCGGCGGGGCGCGGACGGGATCTTCCCACAAAACTGGAACGTGTTTCAATAATGCGCCCGCCGACGGCCCTGTCCGCCCGGGGATGGGAGGATCAGCGCACCCGTGACCGGCCCTTTCGCACCCGACGCCCGCCCTTCCGCCCCGGCCACGCCGGCGAAGCCGCCGCCGGCCGGGGAGCCGGCCACCATGGCCAGGCTGTTCGCCCGGCGCGCCGGTGACGAGCGGACCGGCCTGGTCTTCGCGGAGCGGCGCTGGAGCTGGGCGCAGGTCCTCGACGAGGCGGCCGCCAGGGCGGCGGTGCTCGGCCGGCTGCTCGAGCCGGGTCCGCCGCATGTGGCGGTGCTGCTCGACAACGTGCCGGAGTACCACTTCTGGCTGGCCGCTTGTGCGCTGTCCGGGGCAGTGGTGGTCGGCGCCAATCCGACGCACCGCGGGCCCGATCTGGCCCGCGACCTCGCCCACACCCGCTGCCAGCTGCTCGTCACCGACGCCGCCCACATGCCGCTGGTGGAGGGGCTGCAGCTCGGCGACGCCGTCGGCACGGTGGAGGCGGACAACGAGCGGGTACTCGTCACCGACACCGAGCCCTATCGGAAGCTGGTGGAGGCCGCCTGCGACGCTGCGCTGCCCGATGTGTCGGCGGTGCAGGAGCCAACGCTCGGATACCTCATCTTCACCTCCGGGACCTCCGGCGCCCCCAAGGCCTGCCGCTGCACCCAGGGGCGCCTGGCCCGCATCAGCCTCGTCGTACCGGAGATGTTCGGCCTCGGCCCGGACGCCGTGTGCCTGGTGGCGATGCCGCTGTTCCACTCCAACGCCTTGATGGCCGGTTGGGGGCCGGCGGTGGCGGCGGGCGCCACGGTGGCGCTGCCTTCGGGCGGGCGCTTCTCGGCTTCGGGCTTCCTCCCCGACGTCCGCCGCTACGGCGTGACGTACTTCAACTACGTGGGCAAGCCGTTGTCGTACGTGCTGGCCACCGAGGAACGACCCGACGACGCCGACAACCCACTGCGCACCGTGTTCGGCAACGAAGGATCCGAGGCGGACGTACAGCGCTTCGCCAAGCGCTACGGCTGTTCGGTGGTCGACGCCTACGGGTCGACCGAGGGGGCGGCCGTCGTCACCCGGACGCCCGACACCCCCCCTGGCGCCTTGGGACGGGCGCCCGAGGGGACGATGGTGATCGACCCCGAGACCGGCGCCGAGTGCCCGCCCGCCCGTTTCGACGCCGACGGACGGTTGCTCAACGCCGAGGAGGCGACGGGCGAACTGGTCTCGACCACGGGCGGCGCCGGCTTCGAGGGCTACTGGGACAACGAGGAGGCGGAGAAGGCGCGCCTTCGCAACGGCTGGTACTGGACGGGGGACCTGGCCTATCGCGACGACGAGGGCTTCTTCTACTTCGCCGGGCGCTCGGGCGACTGGTTGCGCGTCGACGGGGAGAACTTCGCCGCCGCTCCGGTGGCGCGCATCCTCGAACGCCATCGGTCGGTGCGCCTGGCCGCCGTCTACGCCGTTCCCGATCCGGCGGTGGGCGACCAGGTCATGGCGGCCCTCGAGCTCGACAAGCAGGCGGGCTTCGACCCCGTCGACTTCAGCGCCTTTCTGGCCGCCCAGCCCGACCTCGGGACCAAGTGGGCGCCACGCTTCGTGCGGATCTGCCCCCGGCTTCCCACCACCGCCACCACCAAGGTGTTGGTGCGACAGCTGCGAGCGGAAGCCTGGCGGTGCGCGGAGCCGGTGTGGTGGACGCCGGACGGGCCGGCGGGGCGCGTCTACCGCCGTCTCGAGCCGCAGGACCTCGCCCAGCTCGAAGCGGTGTCCGCTCCCGCGACGCGGGCGCCTCTCTCCGGTTCCGCTCCTCCCCTAGCCGATCCCACTTCTCACCCCACGCGGTAAAGAGAACTCCACCCGTGTCAGTCAACGGCCATTTCCGGTATCCTGAAGCCCGATGGCAGGTCAGGTGGACGTGCTCGTCGTGGACGACCACGAAGCGATCCGGGCCTCGGTCGCCGACCTGTTGCAGACCGCCGGCTACAGCGTGGCCGAAGCCAGCGACGGAGCGAGCGCACTGCAGGTCCTCGCCAGCCGCAAGGTCGGGGCCATGGTGCTCGACCTGCGCATGCCGGGCATCGACGGGTTGAAGGTCCTCGACATGCTCGACGACCCGCCGCCGGTAATCATCACCTCCGCCTTCACCCTCGACGACGACGACCAGCAGCGCGTCGATCCCAAGATCTTCGTGCAGCTGGTCAAGCCGTTCCATCCCCGGCGACTCATCGACGCCGTGGCGTCGGCCATCGGCCAGCGCCCGCAAGCCGACGTCCATGTGGACGCCTACGGGGAGCCGGCTCCGACCGACGTCTGACCAGCCGGCTGTTCGATCAGGCCGGCCGGCCCGTCGCACACCTCCAGCTACCGGTCGATGCCCAGTATCAGGCCACTGGTGGGTACGCCGGTGCCGGCCGTCACCAGGACGTGCTCGACGCCGGGCACCTGGTTGACGGCGCTGCCGCGCACGAGGCGCACACCTTCGGCGATGCCGTTCATGCCGTGCAGGTAGGCCTCCCCCAGCTGTCCCCCATGGGTGTTGGTGGGCAGGCGTCCGGCCATCTCCAGGTTGCCGTCGCGCACGAACTCCTTGGCCTCACCCCACCGGCAGAAGCCGAGCTCCTCCAGCTGGTAGAGCACGAACGGCGTGAAGTGGTCGTAGAGCACCGCCGCCTGGATGTCGTCGGGACCCAGTCCCGAGGTCTGCCAGAGCTGACGCGCCACCACGCCCATCTCGGGCAGACGGGTGAGGTCGTCGCGGTAGTACGACGTCATCATGTCCTGCTGGTCGCCTGAGCCCTGGGCGGCGGCCCGGATCACCGCCGGCGGCTGGGCCATCTGCCGGGCCCGTTCCAAGCTGGTCACCACCAGCGCCTGGGCGCCGTCGGTCTCCTGGCAGCAGTCGAGCAGGCGCAGCGGCTCCACGATCCAGCGCGAGGCCTGATGATCGGCGAGCGTGATGGGCTTGCCGTAGAACCAGGCCGCCGGGTTGGTGGCCGCGTAGGTACGGTCCGCCACCGCCACCCGCCCGAAGTCCTCGCTCGTGGCCCCGGTGTCGTGCAGGTAACGCTGGGCGAACATGGCCACCCAGCTGGCCGGGGTGAGCAGTCCCTGGGGCGCGTACCAGGCGAACTGGGCGCTCTCGGCGGTGGGTAGCGGGGCACGGCCCTGCACCCCGGCGCCGAAGCGCGCCCCGGAGCGTTCGTTGAAGGCCCGGTAGCACACCACCACGTCGGCCACACCGCTGTGCACGGCCATGGCCGCCTGCTGGATGGTGCCGCAGCCGGCTCCGCCGCCGTAGTGGATACGGCTGAAGAAAGTGAGCTCCCCCATGCCGAGGCTGCGGGCCACCTCGATCTCGGGATTGGTGTCGGCGGAAAAGGTGACGAGCCCGTCTACCTCTTGCGGATCGATGCCGGCGTCGCCGAGCGCCCGGTCGACCGCCTCCACCGCCAGGCGCAGCTCGCTGCGCCCGGACTGCTTGGAGAATTCGGTGGCCCCGATGCCACAGATAGCGGTGTGGCCGGCGAAGGAGTGGCGCCGCGTCATCGTCGGGTCATCGCCGGGTCACGGCAGCGGGCGCACGGTGGCGTCGCGCCGCGGCAGGGCAAGTCGCACGGTTCCGGTGACGTGGTCGCCGCGGCTGTTGCGCCCCTGGATCGAAAGCGTCACCGTGGCGCGCCCGTCGTGGCGCGCCGACGCGCTGCCGACCTCGGTGACCGTGCCCGAGAGCGTCATGGTGTCACCCGGATAGTTCGGGGCACCGAGACGGATGGCCAGCTTCTCCGTGACGGCCCCCGGCCCGGCCCAGTCGGTGACGTAGCGGCCCACCAGGCCGTTGGTGGTGAGGATGTTCATGAACACGTCCTCCGAGCCGCGCGCCCGCGCCAGCTCGGGATCGTGATGGACGTCCTGGTAGTCACGCGAGGCGATGGCCCCGGCCACGATCAGGGTCCGGGTGATGTCGATGGACAACTCGGGCAGCACGTCGCCGACCGACACGTCGTCGTGCAGCTTCGTCGGAAGCGGCTCTGTGGGAGACGGCGCGGTCACGGCCGGGCGCCCCTCCGGGCCGGCAGCTCGGCCAGCAGCTCCTCGGCCACCAGGTCGCCCAGCCGGGCCAGCTGGGCCGCCGGGCCCTCCAGCATCAGCTCGATCTGCTTGCCCCAGAGGAAGTACCGGTGGATGGGGTAGCTCACATCGGCGCCCAGACCGCCGTGCAGATGCTGCGTGGTGTGCACCACCCGCTGGCCTGCCTCCGACGCCCACCACTTGGCCACCGCCACCGCTTCAGCGGCGGGCCGGCCCGTGTCGAGCCGCCATGCCGCCTGCCAGGTGGTGACGCGGATGGCCTCTGTGTCGATGTAGGCGTCGGCGGCACGCAGCATCGTCCCCTGGAAGGCAGAGAGCGGACGCCCGAACTGCTGGCGCTGGTTGGTGTAGGCAGCCGCCTTGGCCAGCGCCTCTTCGGCCACACCGAGCTGCAAAGCGCACAACCCGGTGACGGCCGACTCCACCATGAACGCCACCACTGCAGCTCCGCTCTCCGAAGGGGCGAGGACGTCGCCGGGGCCGATACGCACATCGTCGAGCTCGAGATGTGGATGGATCTGGTGGTCGGTGGTCTCTGCCGGCGTGCGCGTCACGCCGGACGCCGCCGGGTCCACCACCGCCACCATCACTTCGCCGGCGAGCGACGGGCAGTGGGCGGGGACGAGCACCCGGCCCGCCACATGCGCCTGCGGCACCGCCTGCAGAAAGCCGGACAACCGCCACCCGCCACCGGCTTCCCGCTTGGCCACGGCGGACGGCCGCCTCTTGGCATCGGAGGCGACTTCGGTCACCGCCGCGCTGAGCCGGAGGCTGCCGTCTGCCACTGCCGGCAGCAGCTCGGCCTGCTGGGCCGGGCTGCCGAAACGGGACAGCGTGAGGGCGCCGAGCACCGTGGTCGCCCACAGCGGCACGGGGGCCACGTGGCGGCCCTGTTGCTCGAGGACCAGGCAGGCCTCGGTCAATCCGAGACCGGCGCCGCCATGTGCCTCGGGCACCACCAGCCCGAGCAGCTCCGCCTTGGCCAGCTCGGCCCACAGCTGGTCGTCGACGCGGTCGCCGCTCTGCTCCACTTCTGCCACCCGCTCGGCGCCGGCCATGCCGGAAAAGACCGCGGCAGCCGACTCCGACACCGCCACCTGCTCGGGGCTCAACGAGAAGTTCACGAGGCGGCCCCGCTGGCGTGGGCCGGCCGGAACACCGGCAAGGTGAGATCGGGGTCGAAGGCCACGAAGTCGGTCACGAGCGGCATGCCGATGCGCACGTCGGCGGGATCTGCACCCGTCACGTCGGCCACCAGCCGGGTCCCCTCCTCCAGCTGCGCCAGGCCGATCACGAGCGGGTAGTCGAAGGCCGGCACGTGGGGATGGTGTACGACCACGTAGCTGTACAAGGTCCCCCGGCCGCTCAGCTCGTACGGCTCCCACTCGAGCGAGCGGCACGAGGAGCACGACGGACCGGGTGGATGACGCAGCCGGCCGCAGCTACCGCAGCGCTGGACGAGGAGCTTTCCCTGCTTGGCGCCGTCGAAGAAGAAGGCGTTGTCCTCGGTGATGGCGGGTCTCGGCCGCGCCGGGCGCTCGACGCGCTCGTGGCCGGGGCCCGAGCGCGGCGCAGATGGCGTGGCAGGCTCCCGGCGGACTGGGCGGAAGCGCAGGACGCGAAACCGCATGGTGGCGACCGGCCGGCCCTCGTCATCGGCGTAGTCGGTCCGGGTGGTGACGAAGTGGCCGGGGCCGAGGGCGGTGCGCTTCTCAGCCGACACCGTCTCGATCACCGAGCGGGCGTGCAAAAGGTCGCCCACGACCAGCGGACGCAGGTACTCCTGCTCGCAGTCGGTCGCCACCACCGAGGTGAAGCCGGCCGCGTCGAGTGCGCCGAAGAGCTCTTCCAGGGCGTCGCCCGACGGTCCCGACGACGACCCCGTCGCTCGGGCCCGATCGATCTCCATCGAGCGCCGATATCCGCGCATGGTCCAGGCCTGCAGCATGGAGGCGGGAGCGATCACCGAGCTGAAGCCGGCGGCCCGGGCCGCCTGTTCGTCGACGTACACCGAGTTCTCGTCACCCATGGCCTCGACCCAGTGACGGATCATGGGCTGGTTGACCGGGTCGGGCGCCACCACCTCGCTCCCGGCTTGCCGGCCTTCGAAGCGCTCGAGCAGATCGGCCGTCAGTGCCGCGGGTGCCTGCGCCTCGCCGGCCCCGGGGACCGCAGCGGCGCCGGTGGACGCCCTCGTCATCGCTGGGCCCGGTGCATGCCGAGGCCGGCCATGGCCACGATCTCGCGCTGCACCTCGTTGACGCCGCCGCCGAAGGTGTTGATCTGGGCGCCGCGCGCCGCCTGCTCCAGACGGCCCCGCAACATGGCGCCGGGTGAGCCGGGGCGGAGATAGCCGGCCACGCCGATGATGCCGAGCAGGCTCCGGTAGATCTCCATGCTGCGTTCGACGCCGAACACCTTCACGGCCGAGGAGTCGGCCGCCCCCAGCTCGCCTTCGGCCATGGCGCACGCCATGCGCCAGTTGAGCAGGCGCATGGCCTCGACCTCGGCGCGACATCGCGCCAGCTCCGCGCGCACCCAGGGCCGGTCGAGCACGCTCCCGGCGTCGGGGTCGGCGGCACTGGCCGGGGTGGCCGCCGCCCACCGGCCCACCTCGCCGCACAGCAGACCGGCCAAGCCGCTCCAGGCCGCCAGCCCCACCCGCTCGTGGTTGAGCTGGGTGGTGATCATGCGCCAGCCGGCGTTCTCCTCCCCCACCCGGTTGGTGACCGGCACCCGTACGTCGGCGTAGTAGGTGGCGGTGGTGGAGGCTCCGCCGACGGTCACGATCGGGCTCCAGGAGAAGCCCGGACTGTCGGTCGCCACGCACAGGATGGAGATCCCCTTGTGCTTGGGCACATCGGGATCGGTGCGCACGGCCAGCCAGATGTAGTCGGCGATGTCGGCGCCGCTGGTGAACACCTTGGCCCCGTTGACGACGTACTCGTCGCCGTCGCGCACCGCGCGTGTGCGCAACGAGGCCAGGTCAGTGCCGGCTTCGGGCTCGGTGTAGCCGATGGCGAAATTGATCTCGCCCGACAAGATCGCCGGCAGGAAGTAGGCCTTCTGCTCCTCGGTGCCGTAGCGCATGACGGTGGGGCCGACGGTGTTCACGGTGACGAAGGGGAACGGCGCCCCCGCCCGGCGGGTCTCGTCGAAGAAGATGTACTGGTCGGTGGCGGGCCGGCCCTGACCGCCGTACTCAGCCGGCCAGCCGATGCCCAGCCAGCCGTCCTTGCCGATGCGCCGCACCACCGAGCGCCACAGCTCGCCGCCTTCGCCGGCGTCGCCCACCTGCGACCGGATGTCCTCGGTCAACAGCTCGTCGTAGTAGGCGCGCAGCTCCTCCCGCAGGGCCTGCTGCTCGGGAGTCTCCTCGAAGAACACGTGCTGTCGTCTTCCGCCTGGGGTCCGGGCCGGTTGACCGGTCCCGGCCAAAGCTGAAACTCGTTCTATTTTTCAGGCTATCGCGGCAGGTCGGCCAGCACAATCGCCCCGGCCGGGGCATGCGGGCGGGGGCGCCACACCCTGCCCGGCCATCCGCCGGGGGCGTATATTGAACTGAAACACGTTCTGAAAATCGAGGGACCGTGGACCTTTCCGAGATCGACCTCACCGACTCGCGCAACTTCGTGGAAGCGGTGCCCCACCAATGGTTCGCCGAGCTGCGCCGCCGGGCGCCGGTGTTCTGGCACGCGGAGGAGGACGGCCCCGGGTTCTGGGCGGTCACCAAGTTCGAGGACTGCGTGACGGTGAACCGGGACTACGAGCACTTCTCCTCCGCCAAGAAGGCCACCTTCATCTGGGAGCTCGAAGAGGAGCAGATCGCCCAGCAGAGCCTCATGATGCTCAACATGGACCCGCCGCTGCACACGCGATACCGGCGACTGGTGAACAAGGGCTTCACTCCCCGCATGGTGAACCAGCTCGAGGAGAAGATCCACCAGACGGCCGACGGCATCATCGACACCGTCATCGAAAAAGGCGAATGTGACTTCGTCACCGACATCTCGGCCGAGCTGCCGCTCATCGTCATCGCCGACCTGCTGGGGGTCCCCCAGGAGGACCGGCATGCCATGTTCGACTGGTCCAACCGCATGATCGGCCAGCAGGACCCCGAGTACCAGATCACACCCGAGATCGCCCAGCAATCGGCCCTGGAGCTGTACGCCTACGCGGCCGAGTTGTACACCAAGAAGCGCCAGAACCCGCACGAAGACCTGATGAGCGTGCTCACCGGGGTGGAGATCGAGGGAGAGAAGCTCTCGGAGCTCGAGCTGGAGCTGTTCTTCCTGCTGCTCACCGTGGCCGGCAACGAGACCACCCGCAACCTCATGTCGGGGGCCATGCACGCCTTCTTCCAGAACCCCGACCAGTGGCAGGAGCTCCTCGGGGACCGTTCGCTCCTCCCCAGCGCCATCGAGGAGATGCTGCGGTACGTGAGCCCCGTCATGAACTTCCGGCGGCAGACCACGGCCGATTTCGAGCTCGGCGGCCAGCACATCGAGGCCGACCAGAAGGTGGTGTTCTTCCACGCCTCGGCCAACCGCGACGAGGAGGTGTTCGAGGACCCCGACCGCTTCGACGTCGGCCGTCACCCCAACCCCCACATGGCCTTCGGCGGCGGCGGGCCCCACTTCTGCCTCGGCCACAACCTGGCCCGCATGGAGATCAAGGTCATGTTCGAGCACCTGCTCGACCGGGTGCCCGACATCCACCAGGACGGCGACGTGCAGCGTCTCCAGTCGGCCTTCATCAACGGGGTGAAGCACCTGCCCGTCGCCTTCTCACCCGGGCCGACCGTCCGCGCCGGCTGAGGCCGGCCGCCGGGACCCGAACCGACAGTCTGCCGGCGTGCGCTTCCACCAGGCCCTCACCTTCCTGCCCGTCGACCAGGCGCTGGCGCTCGGCCGCGCCGCCGACGAACAGGGCTACGCCGGCGTGTTCGTCTCCGACCACATGTTCTTCCCCCGCCAGCGCACCTCGCGCTACACCTACACCGAGGACGGCACGCCGGGATACGGCGACCATTGGGACCCCGACACCCACTGGCCCGACCCGCTCTGCTTCATCTCCGCCCTGGCCGCGGTGACCTCGAAGCTGCGTTTCACCACCTCGGTGTACATCGCCCCCGCCCGTGATCTCATCACGGTGGCCAAGCAGGTCGGCACCACCGCCGTCGTCTCGAAGGGCCGCCTCAACCTGGGCGTGGGTGTGGGATGGGCCAAGGAGGAGTTCGACGCCACCGGACAGGACTTCGTCACGCGCGGCAAGCGGCTCGACGACATGATCCCCGCCCTGCGGGCGCTGTGGGCCGGGGGCTGGGTCGAGTACCACGGCCCCCACTACGACGTGCCGGCCATGCGCATGGAGCCGAGCCCGCCCGGTGCCGTGCCCATCTACGGCGGGGGCCACTCGGCGCCGGCGCTGCGCCGGGCGGCGCGCTTGTGCGACGGCTGGATCGCGGCTGGCGCCTACCAGCTGGAGGAGGCAGAGAGCTACCTGGCCGAGCTCAATCGGCAGCGTCGCCGAGCCGAACGACACGACGAGCCCTTCTCCATCTTCCTCTCGCTGTGGGAGCGCCCCGACCTCGACCTGTACCGGCGTCTGGAGGACGAATACGGGGTGACGGACTTCCTGTGCGGTCCCGCCTTGAGCGCCAAGGTCGACCCGGCCGCCGCACCCGAGGACCAGCTGCGCACGCGCCTCGACGCCTCGGCGCGCTTCGCCGAGCGCGTCGTGCACAAGGCAGGCTAGGCACATGGGCGCGCTCAAGCTCGGTCTGCAGCTCGGTTACTGGGGAGCGCAGCCGCCCCCGCACGCGCTCGAGCAGGTCCTCGAGGCCGAGCGGCTGGGCTACGACTCGGTGTGGACGGCGGAGGCGTACGGATCGGACGCCATCTCGCCGCTGGCCTGGTGGGGATCGCGCACCAGCCGGGTGCGGCTCGGCACCGCCCTGTGCCAGCTGTCGGCCCGGACGCCGACAGCCATGGCCATGGCGGCGCTGACCATGGACCATCTTTCCGGCGGCCGATTCGTCCTCGGCCTCGGCGTGTCGGGCCCGCAGGTGGTCGAGGGCTGGTACGGCCAGCCCTTCCCGAAACCCTTGGCCCGCACCCGTGAGTACGTGTCGGTGGTCCGCCAGGTGCTGGCCCGCCGCGAGCCGGTCACAAACGACGGGCCGCACTATCCGCTTCCCTATCCCGGAGGCACCGGGTTGGGCAAGCCCCTCAAGCCCATCGTCCATCCGCGGCGCGACGACATCCCCGTCGTGCTCGGGGCGGAAGGACCGAAGAACGTGGCGCTCGCCGCCGAGATCGCCGACGGCTGGTTCCCCATCTTCTTCTCCCCCGACCACATGGGCGAGTTCACGGCATCGCTCGACGAGGGCTTCGCCCGGCCCGGGGCGCGGCGCTCGGCGGAGGACTTCGAGGTGATCGCCTTCTGTCCCGTGGTGGTCGACGACGACGTCGAGCGTGCCGCCGACGCCTTCCGGCCCATGCTGGCCCTCTACATCGGCGGCATGGGGGCGCGCGACATGAACTTCCACTTCGACGTCTTCGTGCGAATGGGCTTCGGTACCGAGGCGCAGAAGATCCAGGACCTCTACCTCGACGGGCGCAAGGACGAAGCGGCCGCCTGCGTACCCACGGCCATGGTGGAGAACATCGCCCTCATCGGCCCGAAGGAGAAGATCGGCGACGAGCTGGCCCGCTGGCAGCAGTCGATCGCCACCACCCTGCTCGTGAACGGAAGCGTGGACACTCTGCGGTTGATGGCCGAACTCGTACTGTGAGGTTCGTGCCCGGGGCCGGCCGACGAGGACCCCGCATGACCTAAGTCCCTGTCGGTCACCACGCTTCGGGGGGAAGCTTGCACCCAGTGGGAAGACGGGGGACACAGCTGCGGGCGAACCTTCGGCGCCGCTGGCGTGCCGCTGTGGGGCTGGCCGATGCGGAGCCGCCCCCGGCTCCCAACGGGCACCTCCCCCGGCTGCCACCCGGCGACGACCGAACGGTCGAGGCCCGGGTACTGGGGCTGCTGTTCGCGGGCGGGGCCACGGCGGTGTTGGTCAGCTTGGCCTTCCCCGAAGCGCGCCAGGTGAACGAGCCCGCCGTGGCCGCTCTGGGGGCCCTCGGCTACCCGGCCGGCGCCGGCCTGTTGCTGTGGGGCCGGCGCCTGCCGAGCTGGTCGAGTCACGTACTGCTCGCCGCCGGCACCGCCCTCACCGGAGCCGGTGTCTACTTCGCCCACGGAGCAGCCGTGGGCGCGTCGGCAGCGCTCTTCTACGTGTGGGTGACCCTCTTCGCCTTCCACTTCTTCTCCCTGCGGGCGGCCGTCGGTCAGCTGCTGTTCGTCGCTGTCAGCTACGCCGTCGCCCTCGGGTTCGTGGGTGGCGCGGGGCTGGCGCCGCAGTGGGTGCTCACCATGGCCAGCGCAGCCATGGCGGGCGTGGTGATGACCATCATCTCCCGCCGGTTGCGGCAGATGGCGGTGACCGATCAGCTCACCGGCCTGCCCAACCGGCAGCTGCTGGCACCACTGCTGGGCATCGAGCTGGCCCGGGCCGACCGGGACGGGACGCCGCTGTGCCTGGCCCTCATCGACCTCGACAGCTTCAAGCAGGTGAACGACCGGTTCGGTCACGCAGCAGGCGACGACGCCCTGGTGGAGCAGGTCCGGGCCTGGCGCGCACAACTACGCGGCGGTGACACCATGATCCGCTACGGCGGCGACGAGTTCATCGTGGTCATGCCCGGCGCCTCTCCGCCGGCGGCCACGACCGCGATCGAACGGCTGCTCGCTGCCGGGCGGCTGCCGGCTTCGGCCGGGCTGGCAGAGCGACAAGCCCATGACTCGCCCGACGCGCTCATCCGCCGCGCCGACCAAGCACTGTACGAAGCGAAGCAGAAGCCGGACCGGCCTCGTCCGCCGGCCGGGGGCGAGCCGGCGACCGAGCGGGAGCCGGCGACCGAGCGCGAACTAGTGGCCGACGACTGAGACGACAGCTAGAGCCGGCAACTAGGCCGGCGCCTCGGCCATCGCCCCGGCCATCAGGTCACCGAGACGCAGCAGGCTGGCCGTGGCGCCACCGAGGCTCGGGGCCAGGTGCTTCACGGTCAGGTAGTAACGGTGCAGCGGGTAGTCGCGGTCGACACCGACGCCGCCGTGCAGGTGCTGGGCGGCGTGCACGACGCGCTGGGCCCCGTCGTCGGCCCAGAACTTGGCCACCGCCACCTCCGGCGCTGCCGGCAGCTCCCGGTCGAGACGCCACGCCGCCTGCCAGGCGGTGAGCCGGACGGCTTCGGTGTCGATGTAGGCGTCCGCCGCCCGTTGCCCCACGGCCTGGAAGGTGGCGACGGGTTTGTCGAATTGCACGCGCTCGGCGGTGTAGCGCGCCGTGAGCTCCAGGGCCGCCCGGCAGGCCCCGGCGATCTCGACGCACAGGGCCGCCTGGGCCCGCTCCAAGCACCAGCGGTGCGCCGCGTCGCCGTCACGCCCGGGTGGTACCAGCACGTGCCGGGCTCCGAGCTCGAGCCCGTCGAGCTCGATGCGCGCCTCGACCCGGCCGTCGGTGGCCTGCTGACGCTGGCGCAGAAGTCCATCGGCGTCCGGCTCCACCAGGAACAGGCCGGTCCCCTCGCCGGACAGGGCGGCGACGGTCACGACGTCGGCCACCATGCCCGATGCCACGTTGGAGAGGCTGCCGTCGAGGCGCCAGCCATCGCCACCGACGCGGCTGGCGACCGCGGCCGGGCGAACGGGGTCGCCCACGACCGAGCCGAGCGCGGCGGTGGCGAGCGCCTCTCCCGAGACCAATCTGGGCAGCCACGTCTTTCGTGTCTCGTCGCTGCCGAAGCGCTGCAACGGCATGATCCCCAGCACGGTGTCCGCAGTGAGCGGTACCGGAGCGGCTGCCCGTCCCGCTTCCTCCACGGCGATGCACGCCTCGAGGAAACCGAGCCCCGCCCCCCCGTACTCCTCGCCGACGGCGAGCCCCAGGAACCCCGCCTCGGCCAGCGCCGACCACAGGCGCCGGTCGAATCGTGGATCGAGCGCGTCGTCGGCCGCCGCCGCCATCTCGGTTCTGCGCTGGCCGGCGTGATCGGCCAGATCGGCGAAGATGCGGGCGCCCAGCTCCCGGAGCTCTTGCTGCTCCTCTGAGAAGTCGAAGTCCATGCGTTCCTTCCGGCCTTGCTCTCCCGGCCTTGCTCTTCCGGCCTTGCTCAGCGCAGCGACCGGGGCATGCCCAGGCCGAAGATGGCGATCAGGTCGCGCTGGATCTCGTTGGTCCCGCCGCCGAAGGTGAGGATCAATAGTCCGCGCTGGTAGCTCTCCAGCCGCCCCAGCAACACCGCGCCGGGCGATCCGCGCTTCAAGGTCCCGGCCTCCCCCACCACCTCGGTGAGCAGCCGCAGCGCCTCCATGTAGAACTCGGTACCGAACACCTTGGTGGTGGAGGCGTCGGCCACGTCCAGGCGGCCCTGGGTGGCGGTCCAGGCCACCTTCCAGTTGATGAGCTTGAGGAATTCGAGCTTGGCGTGGACCTTGGCCAGGGTGGCGCGCACCCACTGCTGGTCGATCACCCGGCCGCCGTCGGGAAGCTCGGTGTCGCGCGCCCACTGCCGGACGTCGGCCAGGGCCCGCTCGATGATGCCCGGCGAACACAGCGTGACGCGTTCGTGGTTGAGCTGGTTGGTGATGAGGTTCCAGCCCTTGTGCAGCTCCCCCACCACATTGCTGAGTGGTACCCGCACGTCCTCCCAGAACGTGTAGTTGATGTTGTGCTCACCCATAAGGGACATGGGAACCACCCGGACCCCGGGGCTGTCCATGGGCACGATGACGATGGAGATGCCCTTGTGCTTGGGCGCATCGGGGTTGGTGCGCACCGCCAACCAGCAGTAGTCGGCGTCACCGGCCAGCGACGTGAAGACCTTGGTGCCATTTACGACCAGCTCGTCACCGTCCACCACTCCCGTGGTCTTGAGCGAGGCCAGGTCCGTCCCGGCGTCGGGCTCGGTGTAGCCGATGCAGAAGTGGATCTCGCCGGCCAGGATCTTCGGAAGGAAGAACGACTTCTGCTCCTCGGTGCCGAAGTGCATGATGGTGGGGCCCACGGTGTTGATGGTGAGCATCGGCACCGGCGCTCCACAGCGCATCGACTCGTCGAAGAAGATGAACTGCTCGATGGCCGAGCGTCCCTGCCCCCCATACTCGGTGGGCCAGCCGATGCCCAGCCATCCGTCGGCGGCCATCTGCTTGACGATGCGCCGCACCGTGGGCCCGATCCCGCCGGAATGGGACAGCTCGCGCTCCACGTCGGGGGTGAGCAGCTCGGCGTAGTACTGGCGGAGCCGGACGCGAAGTTCCTGCTGCTCCTCGGTGAAGCCGATCTCCATCTGCAACACGTTACAGTTTTGACCGGTGGCTGTCCGGGCCGAGGTGGTGCCGGTGGAGACCGTTCGCCCCCTGCGCCACGCCGTGTTGCGCCCCGGATGGCCCGAGCCAGCCTCGGTCTACCCCAACGACGAAGCTCCCCTGGCCGTGCACGCGGCTGTGCGGCTGGCCGGTGACGAGGGCCCGGTGGCGGTGGGATCGCTCCTTCCCGAGGACCCGCCGGAGTGGCTCCTCGACTGGCCCGGTGTACCGGCGGTTCCGACGGCGGAAGCCACAGGCGGCCGGTCGTGGCGGGTGCGCGGCATGGCGTGCGTCGACGAGCTCCGGGGACAGGGATATGGCAGTGCCGTGCTCGAGCTCCTGCTCGCACAGGCGCGGGCAGCGGGTGGCGGGGTGGTGTGGTGCACGGCGCGGGTGGGGGCGCAGAGCCTCTACCGCCGGTTCGGTTTTCACGACGCGGGCGAGGTCGAGGCGCTGGCGGGCATCGGGCCGCATCTCACCATGTGGATGGAGCTTTGACGGCGGGGTTGTAGCCACACCCCCCAGCTGTGCCAACCTGGGCGGCGGCACTCCAGGGCCGTCGTGAGAGGAGCAGCACAATGCCGGAAGCCGTCATCGTCGCCACCGGGCGGAGCCCCATCGGGCGAGCCATGAAGGGGTCGCTGGTGAGTTGCCGCCCCGACGACCTGGCGGCGCATGTCACGCGGGAAGTGCTGGCCAAGGTGCCGCAGCTCGATCCCGGCCAGGTGGAGGACCTGATGCTCGGCTGCGGACAGCCGGCCGGCGAAGCCGGCTACAACGTCGCCCGGGTGGCGGCGCTCCTGGCCGGCGTCGACGTGCCCGGGGTCACCGTCAACCGCTACTGCTCGTCGTCGCTCCAGACCATCCGCATGGCGGCGCACGCCATCAAGGCCGGAGAAGGCGACGTGTTCGTGGCCGCCGGCGTGGAGACGGTGAGCCGGTTCCAGTACGGGGCCTCGGACACCGGGCCCCACAACCCGGCCTTCGCAGATGCCGAGTCCCGCACCGCGGCGCGCGGGCCGGCGGTCACCGAGCCGTGGACGCCGCCCAAGGGGCTCCCGGACATCTACATCTCCATGGGGCAGACCGCCGAGAACGTGGCCGAATGGGAGAACGTGAGCCGCGAGGAGATGGATGAGTACGCGGCGCGCAGCCAGAACCTGGCGGTGGAGTCGCAGAAGAACGGCTTCTTCGAGCGCGAGATCATCCCCGTGACCCTGGAGGACGGCACGGTGGTGTCGATGGACGACGGGCCGCGGCCCGACACCACGGTCGAGGTCCTGTCCAACTTGAAGCCGGCCTTTCGCGAAGGGGGCCGGGTGACGGCCGGCAACGCCTGCCCGCTCAACGACGGCGCCGCCGCCGTGGTGGTCATGTCCGACACCAGGGCATCCAAGCTCGGCATCACCCCCCTCGCCCGCATCGTCTCGAGCGGGGTGTCGGCCCTCGATCCCGAGATCATGGGCCTGGGACCGGTCGAGGCCTGCCGCCAGGCGCTGGCCCGGGCGGGCATGACCATCGACGACATCGACCTGGTGGAGATCAACGAGGCGTTCGCCGCCCAGGTGATCCCCTCCGCCCGCCATCTCGGCATCCCCTGGGAGAAGCTCAACGTGAAAGGCGGGTCCATCGCCCTGGGCCATCCCTTCGGCATGACGGGGGCGCGCATCATGACCACGCTGCTCAACGCCCTGGAGGACGAGGGCAAGCGCTACGGGCTCGAGTCGATGTGCGTGGGCGGCGGCCAGGGCATGGCCATGGTCGTCGAACGGCTGTCGTAGCGGGGGGCAGGCGCTGAGGGTGCAGTTCGGCATCGTCCTGTTCGACGGTGTGGAGGAGCTGGACTGGGCCGGCCCCTGGGAGGTGCTCGCCGCCTGGGCCAAGTACTTCCCCGACGACGGCGCGCGGGTGTGCACCCTCGCCCCGACCGAGCAGCCGGTCACCTGCGCCAAGGGAGCCAGGGTGCTCGCCGACCACACCTGGGACGACCATCCCGTACTGGACGTGCTCGTCTACCCCGGGGGTGAGGGCACGCGCCCCCAGCTCGGGGACCGGCGCGTGCTGGGCTGGGTCCGCGACCGGGCGCACGAGGCGCAGCTGGTGGCGAGCGTGTGCACCGGCGCCCTGGTGCTGGCCGGCGCCGGTCTCCTCGACGGCCGTCCGGCCACCACCCACTGGGCCTCGCTCGAGCAGCTGGGCGGCTTGGGAACGGGCATCGAGGTGCGGGCCGGCGAGCGGATGGTGGACGACGGCGACGTCGTCACCGCCGCGGGGGTCTCGGCCGGGATAGACATGGCCCTGCACCTGGTGGCCCGCTTCGCCGGCGATGATCGGGCCCGTCAGGTCCAGAAGATCATCGAGTACTACCCCGAGCCGCCGGTCTAGCCGGTAACGGGCGAAGGACGGCGATCACCGGGGGGCGCCGGGTGGCCCTTCCCAGGAGGGACGATGGAGCAGTTGCGCGGCAAGGTGGCGGTAATCACCGGTGCGGCGTCGGGAATCGGCCTGGCCGTCGCCCGGCAGGCGGCGGCTGAGGGCATGGCCGTGGTGCTGGCCGACGTGGAGGAGCGGGCGCTCGCCGCGGCAACCGACGACCTGGCCGGCCGGATCGACGCGGGCGCCGGCGCCGGCGCCGAGGTGGAAGGTGTGGTCACCGACGTCTCGGACGCCGCGTCCATGGCCGCGCTTCGGGACCGCACCCTCGAGCGCTTCGGCGCCGTGCACCTCGTCCATCTGAATGCCGGCGTCAACGCCGGCGGGCCGATGTGGGAGGTCCCCGAAGCCGACTGGCGCTGGATCCTCGGCGTGAACCTCTGGGGGGTGATCCACGGCATCCGGACCTTCGTGCCGCCACTCATCGAGCAGGGCGAAGGTCACGTCGTGCTCACCGCCTCGCTGGCCGGTCTGGCGTCGCCGCCGTTCATGGGGCCGTACAACGCCACCAAGCACGCCGTGGTCACCATTTCCGAGACCCTGCTCAAGGACCTCGCCATCGCCGGCGCACCGGTCGGGGTGTCGGTGCTGTGCCCCGGCTTCGTCAACACCAAGATCGCCGAGTCGGACCGGAACCGGCCGCCATGGGCGCCGATGCAGGCTTCCGAGGCCCGCACGCAGATGGAACAGCTCGGCCGGCAGTGGGTCGCCACCGGCATGGACCCGGCCGAAGTGGCCGCCGCCGTCTTCCAGGCGGTGCGCGACGGGAACTTCTACGTCCTCACCCATCCGGAGATGACCACGCCTATGGTGGTGAGCCGCATGCACGACATCGTCCAGGGCCGCACCCCCGGCTTCGCACCACTGCCGTGACCACACCCATCGACGACGTCGGCTCGCTGTGGGAGCTGGTCGACCGCCGGGCGCAGGCCACACCCGCCAAGCGCATGCTCGTCGACCAGGCAGACCGCCAGATCACCTTCGGCCAATTCCGCGACCGCTGCACGGCGGTGGCCGCCGGGTTGCACACCATGGGCATCGGCCCGGGAACGCCGGTGTCGTGGCAGCTGCCGAGCCGTATCGAGACCGTCGTGCTCTCCATGGCGCTGGCCCGCCTGGGCGCGGTCCAGAACCCGGTCCTCCACATCTACCGCGAGCGCGAAGTCGCCTTCGCCCTGCGCCAGACCCGGGCCGGCCACTTCTTCATCCCGGGCCACTGGCGGGGCTTCGACTTCGCCGCCATGGCCAGGTCGATCTCCGACGAGCTCGACTCGCCGCCCGAGCTGCACGACGCGCTGGAGGAGCTGCCCGAGGGCGACCCCGCCATCCTCCCCCCGCCGCCCTCGGCCGACACCGCCGACGAGGTGCGCTGGGTGTACTACACCTCCGGCACGACATCCGAGCCAAAGGGCGTGCGCCACAGCGACCGCACGCTGCTCACCGGGGGGCGTGGCCTGGCCATGGCCCTGCAGATGTCCGAGGACGACGTGGGCTCCATCGCCTTTCCCTTCGCCCACATCGCCGGGCCCGACTACCTGGTCATGGTGCTGGCCCACGGACTGTCGACGGTGGTGGTCGACGCCTTCGTGCCCGAGCAGGCGGTCGTGGTCTTCCGGCGCCACGGCGCCACCATGGTGGGGGGAAGCACCGCCTTCTACCAGGCGTTCCTGAACGAGCAGCGCAAGCAGCCGGACGAGCCGATCATCCCGTCGCTGCGCATCATGTCGGGAGGCGGGGCACCCATGCCGCCTGAGGTCTTCCACGAGGTGGGCCGTGAGATCGGGGTCAAGGTGGCCCACGGCTACGGCATGACGGAGATCCCCATGATCACCATGGGCTCACCCGCCGACACCGACGAGCAGCTGGCCCACACGGTGGGCCGGCCGGTGGACGGAGCCGAGATCAAGGTGGTGACCATCGACGGCGCGATGGCGGGTGCCGGCGTCGACGGCGAGATCCGCGTGCGCGGTCCCATGGTGTGCAAGGGCTACACCGACCCGGCCCTCACCGCCGAGTCCTTCGACGACGAAGGCTATTTCCGCACCGGCGACGTGGGTCATGTGCGCCCCGACGGTCATGTGGTGCTGACCGGCCGGCTCAAGGACATCATCATCCGCAAGGGGGAGAACATCTCGGCCAAGGAGGTGGAGGACCTCCTCTACTCCCACCCCAAGGTCGGCGACGTGGCCGTGGTGGGCCTGCCCGATCCCGAGCGCGGCGAGCGGGTGTGCGCCGTCGTCGAGACCGCCGCCGGTGCCGATCCCATCGGGTTCGACGAGATGGTCCAGCACCTGCGCTCGGCCGGGCTCATGACCCAGAAGATCCCCGAGCAGCTCGAGGTGGTCGACGCCCTGCCCCGCAACCAGACGCTGAACAAGGTCCTCAAGTACAAGCTGCGCGAGGAACTGGGCGGAAAACCCTTCGTCCCCGGGCCCTAGCCCTAGGCCGGCGCCCGTGCTCACCGCCCTCGCCCATCGCGCCATCTGCGTTCCCGACGTCGAGGAGGCGGCGCGCTGGTACGGCGAGGTGCTCGGCCTGAGGCTGCTCTCGCCGCCCTATCGCATGGAGGGAGCGTCCATCGAGCGCGACATGGGCGAGCTCGTCCCGGCGCCGGTGGCGGTGGAGGCGGCCATCTTGGGGTTCGACAACAGCGACCAGGTGGTGGAGCTCATCAGCTACCCCAACGTCGGCGATCCCGGCGCGCCGGCACGGTCGTCGATGACACAGCCCGGCATCAGCCACCTGGGCCTTCTGTGTGACGACGTGGCCGCCACCCGGGCGGAGCTCGAAACCCGAGGTGTGCGCTTCCTCACCTCGCAGCCGGCCAAGATCGCCGGGCTCCACACCACCTGGTTCGCCGATCCATGGGGCGCGGTGTGGATCCTCATGGACAAGCGCAGCCCGGAGCGCGCCTACTGGCGCCAGTTCGCCACCGAGGCAGCGGACGAGGGCTGACCGCTCCCGGACGGCCGCTCTCGTCAGCCGGCCGGACCGCTCTTCGCCGAATTCCGGCCGGCCAGGACCTTGAGCGCCCGGTCGGCGTGGGAATTCATGTTGAGCTCGCTGGAGATGACGTGGATCACCGTTCCGTCGGTGTCGATGACGAAGGTCGTCCGCTTGTTCGGAAGGAAGCTCGCTCCCCGCTTCACACCGAACTGGCCTGCCACCTTCTTGTCAGGGTCCGACAACAGGGGGAAGTCGAAGCTGTGCTTGTCGGAGAACTGCTTCTGCTTGGTGACGGCATCCGCGCTGATGCCGATGCGCTGCGCCCCCAGGGCCTCGAACTCGGCCTTGAGGTCGCGAAAGTGACAGCTCTCGCGCGTGCAGCCGGAGGTCATGGCCGCCGGGTAGAAGAACAGCACCACCGGCCCCTTGTCGAGGAACTCCCGAAGGTGCCGGGGACTCCCGTTGTCGTCGGCGAGCTCGAAGTCACTCACCTTGTCGCCTGGCTTCATCCGGTCCACCGCCTTTCGGGCTGCAAGCTAGCGCTTCCGGCCGGGCGCGGCACGGGCGTGTGCTAGTCCTGTGCGCCTCACCGGTGCCCAGCCGGCCGCAGCACAGGAGAAGACGATGGACGAAGTGTTCAAGGGGAGGATCGGCCGGGACTTCGAGGACTCCGAAGCCTGGTGGCCGCAGGTCGTGCGGGCCCGGCCGGGGTCGCCGAACGTGCTCATGGTGCTCCTCGACGACGTGGGTTTCGCCCAGCTCGGCTGCTTCGGCTCCGACATCGACACCCCCACCTTCGACGCTCTGGCCGAGGCGGGCCTGTGCTTCACCAACTTCCACACCACCGCCCTGTGCTCGCCGACGCGAGCCTGTCTGCTCACCGGGCGCAACCACCACTCGAACGGGATGGGCCGCATCACCGAACTCTCCATGGGCTATCCCGGCTACGACGCTCGCATCCCCCGTGCCAACGGGCTGCTGTCGGAGATGCTGCTCCCCTACGGGTACGCCACGTTCGCCGTGGGCAAGTGGCACCTCACCCCGGAGGACGAGTGCCACATGGCCGGTCCCCGTACCCGCTGGCCGCTCGGGCGCGGGTTCGAACGCTTCTACGGGTTCATGGATGGCGAGACCCATCAGTACGTTCCGGCGCTCGTCTCCGACAACCACCAGATCCACCCCCCGCGCACCTACGCCGAGGGGTACCACCTGACCGAGGACCTGGTGGACCGGGCCATCGCATTCGTGAAGGACCTGCGGGTCGTCGACGATGTCAAGCCGTTCTTCATGTACTTCTGTCCGGGCGCCTGCCACGCCCCGCACCAGGCGCCACCGGATTGGATCGAGCGTTACCGGGGACAGTTCGACGCCGGATGGGACGCCTGGCGCCACGCCACCCTGGCCAGGCAACTGGCCGGCGGGGTGCTGCCGGCGGGCACCGAGCTCTCTCCCCGCCCCGACTGGGTGCCGGCGTGGGACTCCCTCGGCGACGACGCCAAGCGGGTGTACGCCCGCTACATGGAGGCGTTCGCCGGATTCCTCACGCACACCGACCACCACATCGGGCGTCTGCTTCGCTTCCTCGAGGACATCGGCGAGCGCCACAACACCATGGTGGTGCTGGCCTCGGACAACGGCGCCAGCTCCGAAGGGGGTCCGTTCGGCTCGGTCAACGACGTGCGGCAGTGGAACGTGGTGCCGCGCACCGTCGGCGAGGCGTTGGCACGGCTCGACGAGATCGGCGGGCCGTGGTGCCACAACAACTACCCGTGGGGCTGGACGGTGGCGGGCAACACCCCGTTCAAACGCTGGAAGCGCGAAACTCACGAAGGCGGTGTAGCCGATCCGCTCATCGTCAGCTGGCCGGCCGGCATCGGCGCCGCCGGCGAGACCCGGCGCCAGTACGTGCACGCCATCGACATCACACCCACCGTGTTAGACCTTCTGGAGCTGCAGCCGCCGTCGGCGATCGGCGGCGTAGCACAGCGACCGCTCGAGGGCGTCTCCTTCGCCCAATGCCTCCGGGACGCCTCGGCCCCCAGCCGGCACGTCACCCAGTACTACGAGATGTTCGGTTGCCGAGCCATCTACCACCAGGGATGGAAGGCGGTCACCTTCCACCAGATCCAGGACACGTCGCTGGGATTCGACCAGGACCGCTGGGAGCTCTACCACGTGGAGGAGGACGCCTCCGAATGCCACGACCTGGCCGCATCCCACCCCCAGAAGCTCCATGAGCTCATCGATCTGTGGTGGCAGGAAGCCGAGCGCTACCAGGTGCTGCCCTTGGACAACCGGCCGTTCTCCGAGCTGGTGTTCGACAAGCCGAGGCTCGTGCCGGCGCGGAGCAGCTACGTGTACCTGCCGGGCGCGGCGCCGGTACCGGAGGCCTCCGCGGTGAACGTCCGCAACCGCAACCATTCGATCACGGCCGAGGTGGACATCCCCGACGAGGGAGCGCAGGGGGTGCTCCTGGCCCAGGGCTCGGGGCTCGGTGGATGGGCCTTCTACCTGCTGGCCGGGGCGCCGGCCTACGTGCACAACTACGTGTCGGTGGAGGAGCACCACATCCGCTCCGAGGAGCCGGTGCGGCCCGGGCGGCACCAGGTCGCCTACCGGTTCTCGAGGACCGCCGACCACACCGGCGTCGGGCGCCTGCTGGTGGACGGAGAGGTGGTGGGCGAGGGCGTCATCGCCCGCTTCACCCCGATGCGCTTCTCGCTGTCCGGAGCCGGGCTCACCTGCGGCTACGGCAACGGCCTGCCGGTGAGCCGCGGCCTTCCCCCGGTCTTCGCCTTCACCGGCACGATCCACCGGGTGGTGGTGGAGGTGGACGGTAGGGAGTTCGTCGACGCCGAAGCCGACGCCGCCTTCGCCATCGCCCAGCAGTGATCGCAGCTCGTCATCGCCCGTCTGTGATCGCAGCTCGTCGTGACGCCGTGGGTGCTCCGGGCCGAGCTCGGGCTCAGGCGGTGACGCCCCCGTCCACCGCCAGCACGGCGCCCGTGGTGTAGGAGGACTCGTCGGAGGCCAGAAAGGCGATGGCCGCCGCCACCTGCTCGGGTGTGCAGAAGCCCATGCGGCTGGTGATGCGGTAGAGGTGCTTGGGATCTCCACCCGGCGGCAGCCCGAAGTTGGCGATGAGCGGAGTGTCCACCCCTCCGGGGGCCACGGCGTTCACCCGGACGCCTCTGTCGGCGTACTCGATGGCGAGCGCCTTGGTCAGCATGACGACACCGCCCTTGGAGGCGCAGTACGCGGCGGAGTAGGCCGATCCCACGAACCCGGCGGTGGAGGCGACGTTGACGATGGCGCCGCCGGGGTTGGGCTCCAGCATGTGCGGCAACACCGCCCGGATCATGAGGAAGGTACCGGTGAGGTTCACACCGATGATGCGGTCCCACTGGTCGAGGGTGACGTCGGTCGTGTGGACGAAGGTCCCGATCCCCGCCACGTTGCACAGCACGTCGGGGCGGCCGAGGTCGGCGGCGATCTCCTCCACGCTGCGGTTGACGTCGGCCTCGCTTCTCACGTCGCAGTGCAGGGCCATGGCCTTGGCCCCGAGCACACCGAGGGCGTCGGCCGTCTCGGCCAAGCCGTCCGCCACCACGTCGAGACATGCGACCGACGCACCCTCGCCGGCGAGGCGGATGGCGGTGGCCCGGCCGATGCCCGATGCCGCCCCGGTCACCACCGCGGTGCGACCTTCGAACCGCCGGCCGGGCGGAGCGTTCCCCGGATCGGCGGTCACTTCGGTTCGTCCCACAGGCAATCGGTGTAGGTGTCGGTGCCGGGGATGGTGGGGACGAATCCCATGGCACCGGCCACGGCGGCCATGCCCGACTTCTCCAGTGCCCGGACGTGGTCCTCCACCACCGCCTCCCACGCCTCGGCGGGATGGGCGTCGAGGAACCACAGCGTGAGCTGCCGGCGGTCGTCGGCTTCGGAGCGCGGCACGTCCCCGGGCGCGTCGACGAGGAGCGGCAGGGGGTCGGCCGCCACCACCAGACGAGCGGGTCCGCCCGCCAACAGCGAGGGGAGATGTTCGTCGCGCTGCCACGCCGCTAAGTCCTCGGCACTCACCTCGGGCGACCTGTCGGTCCACAGCGCCACCAGCCCGGCCGAGGGGTGGTCGAGGGCCAGCTCGGCGGGCAGGCCGTCGGTGTCGCGCTGCTTCTCCCAGGCGTAGCGGTAGAGCAGGGTGTGCACGTGATCGCGCTCGGCGAACATGCGCCCGGCCTTGTGCAGCGCCTTCACCTGGTCGACGGCCCACCGGTTCCACAGGTCGTGGTACCCGTCGAGGACCCAGTAGAGGGCCAGGTAGCTGCCGCGACCGGGGTCACCGGTGATGGCGGCCGAGGAGGGGTGACGGATCGCCTTCAGCTCCGCGGTGGCCACGAAGCGCTTGCCGGCGAACTGGTACGGGCCGATCATGCAGCCGGCGTAGAAGTGGTCGCGTTCGTACCATCGGTTGTAGGCGACCTCGTGCCCGCGGTGCGGCTCGACCAGGGTGAACAGCATGGAGCCGAGCTTGATGAGCTCGGCGCCGGCAACGATCACGTGCTGGCGCGGCGGCCGGTCGTCGTGGAGGGTCGTCATCGGTTCCCTTTCGTCGTCGCCGACAGCTGTTCTCCCAAGCCGGCGGCTGCCATCTGCCTGAGCTGGGCCAGGTCGACCTTGCCCATGGCGGTGAGCGGCAGCTCCGCCAATGAGACCAGGCGGTCCGGAGCCTTGTAGTCGGCGAGCTGTCGCACGCTCCACTGTCGCAGCTCGTCGAGGGTGGGCCCGGTCTGTGACCCCCCGGCGGAGCGGCCCGGGACCTCGGCGGGGACGACGAAGGCGACCCCGATCTCGCCCAGCACAGGGTCGCCGACGCCCACCACCGCCACCTCTTTTACCGCCGGGTGGCTGCGCAGCACCGTTTCGACCTCGGAGGGATAGACGTTGTAGCCGCCGCGGATGTACATCTCCGACGCCCGGCCCACGAGCCGCAGGTTCCCGTCCGGCCCGATCCACCCCATGTCGCCCGTGGTCAGCCATCCCGCGGCGTCGAGCACGCTGTCGGTGGCCGGTCGGTCGATCCCGGCGCCGGTGCCGGCGTATCCCCGCATCACCGCCGCCGAGCGGAGCCGTACCCGGCCCACCTCCCCGGCCGGGACGATGGCGCCGTTCTCGTCGACGACGGTCAGCTCCACACCGGGCACCGGACGGCCCACGCTGCCGCACACCACCTCTTCGGGATCGTCGGGCTGGGTGCCGGTGCCGAGCGAGGTCTCGGTGGAGGTGTAGCGGACCACCACCGGACAGCGCAGCCGACGGCGCATCTGACGTACGAGCTCGACCGGCACGCGGGCGCCACCGGTGCCGGCGATGCGCAGCGCCGAGAGGTCGGCGCCGTTCAGGTCCGGGTGGCGGAGGACGAGGGCCCATTGGGTGGGCACGCCCTGTCCGACGGTGACACGCTCACCCGCCATGAGGGCGATGGCCGACTCGGCCGACCACGGATGGGGGGTGACGACGGTGGTGATGCCATGGGCGATCTCGTCCCACTGGCGCGTCATGTAGCCGACGTGGGCGAAGGGAAGGGGGGACAGTCGCCGGTCGCCCGGGCGCGACAGCACGTCGGTACCGGCCGCAACCGCCTGCAGGTTGCGGTGGTCGAAGACGGCCCCCTTGGGCACGCCGGTGGAACCGCTCGTCCACACCACGCACACCGGATCGTCGTCGTGGAGGGCGGGCTGCCGGACCCCTCCGCCGGCGGTGCCCGACGTCGCCAGCGGCGTCAGCTCGGTGCGGGCGAGGACGGTGCCCGCCGAGTGCGCCAGCTCACCGGCGTCGACCAGACCGGTGTCGGCCACGGTGACCTTCGGTCGCAGGCGGCCGAGGATGGCGCGCTTCTCGGCGAGGCCGAGGCGGAGGTTCAGGCCGCTCGTGACCGCGCCGAGCCGAGCGGCGGCCTGATAGCAGACGGCGTAGTCGATCGACGACGGGAGCAGGAGGCACACCACGTCGCCCCGGTGCACGACCCGTTCCGCCAGCTGGCCGGCCACGGCCTCGGCGGCGGCGTCCCACTGCCCGAAGGTGAGCCGCCGCTTGCCGTCAGTGGCCCGGGCCACCACCGCCGAGCTTCCGGGGGTGGCCATCTCGACGTAGGCCTCGGCCTCGGGGTCCTTCTCGGCGGCCGCCCGGAGCACGTCCACCACGGTGCCGCGGCTGCCGCTGCGACCGGCGATCTGACGGACCGTCATATCCGGGCGATGGTACTGCCGCGACGAACGGGCGAGCCCGTCCCCGCAGACCAAGATGGCGGTGTGCTCGGGTTCGTGGTCGTCGCCCTCGGAGGGGGTTTCGTACTGATCGGCGTCAACGCCTTGACCGGGGACGTCGCCCGCCGGTCACGACCGCCGGTGGCCGGCGTGGGCACGGGACAGCCGCCCTCGGCCACCACCCGGCGCGCCGTGGCCGTGGGCTGGATGGTGCTCGGCGTGCTCTTCGTGGTGGCCGGCTTCGCCCACCTCGTGCCCTGAAGCGCGAGGCGTCGTCCCGCCTCGCGCACGGCGGCTCGGCCGGAGCCTCAGAAGGTGAGCACGCCGCGGGCCAGTGTGCCGGAGTGCATGGCCTCCACGATGTCGCGGAACCCCTCGAGCGGAGCCGTCCGGCTCACCAGTTCGTCGAGCATCAACCGGCCCTGTTTGTACAGCTCCACCATCAGCGGGATGTCGCGGCGCGGACGTGACGACCCGTAGCGGCAGCCCATCACCGCCCGGTCCACGTAGGCCAGCTGGTTGACGTCGACCGCCACCTCCGACCCACGGGGAGGGATGCCGAGGGCCACCGCGGTCCCGCCCCAGTCGAGGACGTCGATGGCGTTGCGCAGCACCGCCGGATGACCGACGCAGTCGAAGCTCCAGGTGACACCGGATGGGCCGAGGGCACCGGCCGTCGACGTCGGGTCGTGGCCGACGATGGCCCGGATCGCCTCGACGGCGTCGGTGTCGGAGGCGTCGACGAAGTGCGTGGCGCCGAACCGACGGGCGAGCGGCTCCTTGGCCGCCAAGGTGTCGACGGCCACGATCCGGCTGGCGTTGGACAGACGCAGGCCCTGGATGACGTTCAGGCCCACCCCGCCCACGCCGAACACCGCGGCGGTGTCACCGGGAGCGACCCTGGCCCGGTTGAGCACCGCCCCGACCCCGGTGAGCACACCACAGCCGATCAAGCTGGCGGAGGTGAAGGGCACGTCGGGGTCGATGGGGACGGCCTGCACTTCGCTCACGATGGTGCGCTCGGCGAACACCGAGGCGGCGGCGAAGTTCGACGCCGGCTGGCCTTCGTAGACGAAGGGCGTGGAGATGTTCCCGAGCGACCGGACGCACCAGGTCGGATGGCCGGTGTTGCAGGCCCGGCACACGCCGCAGTTGGCGATGGTGGCGATGACCACGTGGTCTCCCGGCTTCACCGTCCGCACCGACGATCCCACCGCCTCCACCACGCCGGCGCCCTCGTGGCCGAGGACGGCCGGCGCCTTGTAGGGGATGGTGCCGTTGATGACCGACAGGTCCGAATGGCACACGCCCGC
>DATHCF010000369.1:0-5526 GCA_035319705.1 Acidimicrobiales bacterium
GGGAATGCGCCAGGCTTTGCCCCCCAGGGCCTGGCGTTTTCCGCGTCCGAGACTTTGGATCTGCCGAACTCTGGCGACAGGCTTCGCCGACGAGCGAGAGGCACCGATGGTGGTAGCGGGCAAAGTGGCCGGCCTGGTCTGATGCTCGATTCCAACAGCGAGGTCTCATGGCCATAGCGGTGGAGATCGATTGCCCCGGCGTCACGCTTGAGCAGTACGACGAGGCCCTGGCGAACGGCGGCTTTCTGTTCGGAGGAGTCTTGCCGCTCGATGGGATTTTCCATTGGGTGGCCGAGACCGACGACGGCATTCGCGTCGTAAATGTGTGGGCTTCGCGAGCTACCTTCGATGACTTCGCGGCAAAGGCAGCTGACGCCTTCCGACGGCTCGGCGTTGATTTTACGTCGATCAAGGTCGAATTCTTCGAGGTGCACAATATTCTGTTCGGCACTCGTAGGACGCTCTGATCACCGACGTGGCTCGTCACTGACCCCGGATCATGTTGACGCCCGGCTCAAACACGCTCCAGGGCTAGAACGCCCCGGCGGCCACCACGCCAGAGCAGATCTTCGTGGGGGCAGAAGTCACCAACGCCGCCAGCGACAGCGCCAACTTCGAGCCACATTAGCAAGGCCATTGTCGATGTCCTCGAGCAGACAGTCGCTGGGCCCGTGGCACGCTCGTGGCTGACGCTGGCCATTGGTCGACCGAGAACGGCACCTCGAAGGCCGCTCCCAAGGTTCTCATCGTGCCGACCAACAGAAAGAATGACTACGCGCGCACACCGGCGACATCCGTTGGCGTGCGCGGCTCAGCCCGCCGCCTTCCAGGTGTCGGTGAAGCTGTCGCCCGCTGCGTCGAGGGCGCCGGGCAGGGCAAGCACCGTCGAACCGTTAACCATCTCGATCTCTGAGTAGGAAGAGGCGCTAATGGTACCGCTCGAGTTGGCGGTGGCCGACGCGCTCGAGAACTGGACGCTTCCGAAGTCGGCCAAAGACGTGAGCGAACAGCTGAAGAAGTTGCACTCCTCGGGGCGCTCCACCACCCATTCGGCGGAGGACTGTGCGGCACCGGAGAATCCGATGTTCGTCGAATACGACCAAGCCTTCTGGGAGTCGGAGACGGCGAGTGTCCAGGTCGTCCCGGACACCGAGACGGAGGCGGAGATCGTGTCGCCGGGCGACACGGGATACGTGGACGGCGAGAGCTCAACCTGGTAACCGCTGTTCACGCTGTTGTCGCCATACATCTCGTACCATGCATAGTAGGAAGGACTGCCGTCAGAGCAGTCAGCCTCGCTCCCGTCTTGCTCGACGGTCGAGCTCGAATATCCGTCTATGCCGATCCACTCGGCGGAATACGAGTTGCTCTGAGAACAGGTCACGGTGGGCACAGGCCACGTCGCGCTGACCCGGTTGTAAGGCCCGCCGGTATCGGCATATCCCGACCAGTTGGAGGACTCAACCGGTGTCACGGGCGCTGTCGTCACCGTGAGCGTGGCCGCGGTGGTCGTCGCCGGTGAACCGACGCCATTGGTGAAGACCGCCTCGTACTCGGAGCCGTTCTCCGGCGACTGGGCGGTGAAGGAGTAGGTGTCCGAGGTCGCCCCGTTGATGGCTGAGAAGCTCGAGCCGCCGTTCGTGGAGAGTTGCCACTGGACGGTCGGAGTGGGGTTGCCGGAGGCGGTGGCGCTGAACGAGGCGGTCGAGCCGGCCGTGACCGTCTCGCTCTGTGGCTCTGTGGTGACCGACGGGGCTGACGAGGCGGCGGCGGTCACCGTGAGCGTGGCCGCGTTGGTCGTCGCCGAACCGAAGAAATCGCTAAAGACTGCTCGGTACTCGTAGCCGTTCTTCGACGACTGGGCGGTGAAGGAGTAGGTGTCCGAGGTCGCCCCGCTGATGGCTGAGAAGCTCGAGCCGCCGTTCGCTGAGACGTACCACTGGACGCTCGGGGTGAAAAAGCCGGAGGCGGCGGCGCTGAACGAGGCGGTCGAGCCGGCCGTGACCGTCTCGCTCTGTGGCTGGGTGGCGACGGTCGGGCCAAAGCCTCCAGAGCCCTGGGCGTCTACACCGCCGGCCACGCTCTGGTGCTGGGGGAACCCTACGACGATGTTCGTGTCGATGAGCCAGGGGGCTCGCCAGTTATCCGAGTCCCGGCCCTGGTGGCTTGGTGAAGCGAAGGCCGGGCTTGCCAAGAAACCGACCCCGAGGACGACGGCAGTCCCAAGGATGGCGCTCCGGACAATCGCTGACATCGCCCCACCCTTCCGCTTTCGCGTAGCGCAGAGACAAGCCTAGGAGAACGCGCAGCCACTGGCCAGTCAATGTCCCGACCTCGCAGCCCAACGCCGGCCCGGCGCTCGTCGGGAGCCCGGCGCGAGCCCAGGATGAGTAGCACCGTTCGAGCCCGCGGGATGGGGCGAGGTGGCCTGGACAGAAGAGCCGGCGGGGACGGTGGCGGCCTACGAGGGTCCTCGCCCACGGAGGTGAAGGAGTCGTCATGGCAGACAACGTGTTGTTCTCGTTTAGTGAGCGATTTCCGACGGAGCCATGCGTCTACTCGCATCGGCCTGTCTCGGCGCCTTCGCTATTGGAGATCGGCGAAGGCGAGCAGCTCCTGGCGGTGGTCCGCCAGGAAGCCCTCGGTGCTGCCGCACACCATCTTTGAGGGCACCTCCGAGGTGCAGCGCCTGGTGATCGCCCGGGCCGTGTCGGGCATCTCCATCCGGTAGGCCCGAGCTCGAGTTCCCTCCTGAGCTCACGCCGAAGGAGCTTCGAATAGACCGAGGGGGGCGAGCCCGACGCCGCGGGTCAGCCCACGGGGTAGAAAGGCGGCTCGGCCCCCAAGGTGCCGCTGACCAGGGCCGCAGCGTCCGTGGGACCTCTCGAGGTGTAGCCGATGTCGGATTTCGGGACCTTTGGCCCTATGTTCGCAGGCCCTCAACTCCGATTGAGGCTCTGTGGTGACCACCCTTCGCGGGCATCTGCGGGGCGCGAATCGCGGTCGTCCCGGCTGGCGGTGTCGTCCGGCGCGAGCTGCCAGGACGGCCAAGCATCCGAAGCCGGCAGACGACGGCCAAACCCTGATCGAAATGGTCGTCGCCATGGGCCTGCTGGTGACAGTGGCTGCGTTGTTCGCCGTGGCTTTCGCCACCGGCATGTTTTCCTCTCGCAACGGGCAGCTGAAGGCAGTTGCCGTCACGCTCGCAGAGTCGGCTATCGACAATGCCCGGGCCGTGATCCCCTCCTCCTCCCTGTTGAGCGGCACTGCCGTGACCAACCCTCCCCCCCAGGTCGACCTGAGCCAAACGTCGAATCCCGTTGAACCGTCGAACCCTCCCTCTCCTAGTCCGCAGTTGCAAACGACCACGACACTCGACAATACGGTGTTTACGGCGACGGTCTATGCGGGGACGTGTTACTTGCAATCAGGAGGCTCGTCGAACGAGTGCACTGTTGCGTCGAATGGTTCGAGCGCAACGATGATCCGGCTGATCGCCGAAGTCAGCTGGAATGCTCCCTCTGGCTGCCCAACCGGCGGTTGCAGCTACGTCACCTCGTCGCTCATCTCCAACGCGCCGGATTCCTCGCTGGACACCAATCCCACCGTGCCTGGTGCTCCCACGCAGTTGACCCCCGTGCCCGGCAACAAGCAGGTGACGGTCAACTGGAGCGCCCCGGGCACCAACGGCGGATCCGCCATCACCGGCTACGACGTCTACATAGGGACCAGCTCAGGGGGTGAGAGCTACACCAGCCCGGCCTGTACGGCATCGGGCAGCGCCACCTCGTGTGTGGTCGGCTCGCTCACCAACGGAACTCTCTACTACATCACCGTCGAAGCGGTGAACGCCGTGGGCAATTCGGTTCCCTCCAACGAGGAGTCGGTCAGACCCCCCGGCGCCATCAACCTGTCGCCCACCAGCGGCTGCGTGGGGACGCCGGTGACCATCTCGGGCACGGGCTACACCAGCGGTGCCACCATCAGCCAGACCACGGGGGTGACCTTCGCCGGCCCGGACGTGACCCTCAACGCCGGCCAGACGGTCTCGAACGGCAGCTGGTCGGCCACCTTCACCGTGCCCAATGCGTCCTTCGGGAACCAGACGGTCACGGGCAGCGACTCGTCGGGCGTGACGGCCTCGGCCACCTTCAGCGTCCTCCCCTGCCTCACCCTGTCGCCCACGAGCGGACCGGTGGGGACCTCGGTGACCATCTCGGGCACGGGCTACACCAGCGGAACGACCATCAACCAAAGCTCGGGCGTCACCTTCGACGGGACGGATGTGACCCTCAACGCCTCCCAGACGGTCTCGAGCAATGGCACCTGGACAGCCACCTTCACCGTTCCCAACGTCTCCGTCGGGGACCAGACAGTGACCGCCAGCGACTCCTCGGGCGTGTCGACCTCGACCACCTTCGACGTGGACGCCATCACCCTGTCGCCCGCGAGCGGGCCGGTGGGGACCTCGGTGACCATCTCCGGCGCCGGCTACACCCCGGGCGCCACCATCAGCCAGAACACGGGGGTCACGTTCGCCGGCACGGACGTGACCCTCAACGCCGCCCAGACGGTCTCGAGCAGCGGCACCTGGACAGCCACCTTCACCGTGCCCAACGCCTCCAAGGGCGCCGAGACGGTCACCGCCACCGACTCCGACAGCGTGAGCGCCTCGACCAGCTTCACCGTCAGCACCGCCATCAGCCTGTCCACCACGAGCGGGCCGGTGGGGACCTCGGTGACGGTGTCGGGCACCGGCTTCAGCAGCGGAGCGACGATCAACCACAGCTCGGGCGTCACCATCGACGGGACGGCTGCGAGCATCGGCAGCAGCAACGTCAGCATCTCCAACGGCGCCTGGACGGCCACCTTCACCGTGCCCAATACCCCCCATGGCGCCCAGACCGTGACGGCCACCGACTCCGCCCTCGCGTCGGCCTCGGCCAGCTTCACCGTCAACGCCGCCATCACCCTGTTGCCCACGAGCGGTCCGGTGGGGACCTCCGTCACCATTACGGGCTCCGGCTTCACGAGTGGAAAGACGATCAGCAGCAGCTCGGGCGTCACCTTCACCGGGACGGACGTGACTCTCAACGCCTCCCAGACAGTCTCGAGCAGCGGCACCTGGACTGCCACCTTCACCGTGCCCACCGCCTCCCACGGCGCCCAGACGGTGACCGCCACCGACTCCTTGCCCGAGTCGGCCTCGACCACCTTCACCGTCACCCCCACCATCACCGTGAGCGCGGCCAACCCTATTAGCACCACCACGGCCACCGCGAACGGCTCGGTCAACCCCGAAGGCGACTCCGACATCGTGCAGTTCTGCTATTCGACGAGCTCGTCGGAGGTTACAGGGAACTCGTCGACGCCGTGTTCGGGCAGCAAGGCCCCGGCCAGCACCTCTCCCGCCACTGGCTCGTCAGCAGTGCCCGAGACTTACAACCTGGCCGGCCTCGCCCCTGGCACCACCTACTACGTAAACTTGATGGTCCAGAGTTCGGGCGGCACCTACTACTATGGCAG
>DATHCF010000370.1:0-9902 GCA_035319705.1 Acidimicrobiales bacterium
GCTGCGTCAGGAAGGAGTCGCCCCCGGCCCCGGGGACGGGCGAGGTCACGAGGGCTTGGCGGCGACCGTCACCGGCATGGTTGCGACGTTACCGGCGCGCAGAACCGTGAGCAGCAGGACCGTTCCCGGCGGCGAGGCGTACAGCCGGGCCTCGAGATCGGCGAACGACACGATCTGGTGCGAGTCCACCGCCTCCACCACGTCGCCGGGCCGAAGGCCGGCTGCCGATGCCGGGCTTCCGGGGAGCACCGACGTCACCGTGACCCCCGTCCCGTCGTCGTCCTCGCACATCACGCCCAGCCAGCCGCGGTCGACGACGTGGTTCCGGGCCAGCTCCTGTGCCACCGCCACCGCCAGGGCGGAGGGGACGAAGTAGCCGTAGGTGTCGCCGTCGGTGGTCTGCTCGCCGTCGAGCACACCGAGCACGCCACCGTCGTCGTCGAGCAGCACGCTGCCGAACGCCGAGGCCTGCAACGGGATCTCCGCCTCGATGGCGTCCATCATCGATCCCGTGGCGCTACCCCCCATGCCGGTGCCACTGACCATGGTGAGCGCCACCTCCGGTCCGTCGGGGCCACCCGCCGTCGGCACTGCGCACCGGCACACGGTCACCGCCAGCTCTCGAGGAGCGACCTCCTCGTCGACGAAGGAGCCGGGCGACAATCGCTGCGGCACCTGCACCACGGCCACCCCGGCCACGTCGTCCACGCCCTCCACCACGCCCTGTTGACGCCGGCCGGCGGCGTCCTGCACCCGCACGTGTTCGCCTCGCACAAAGGGCGCTGCGGCCGTGACCACCAGGTTGCCCCCGGAGAGCACGATGCCGGTGATCGGCGCCGCCGGCCGCGACGAGCCCGCCGGGACCAGTGACACCAGGCTGTCCTCCACGGTGTCGACCACCTTCACTACGTCGGGCCCGAGGGCCACCGAGGCATCGGTGGCGCTCACCGGGCCGGGCTTGCTGTTGGTGGTCATCACCACGACCGCCGATGCCGCCGCCACTCCGGCAATGCCGGCGGCGAGCACCGGCCAGCGCCACGACGTGCGCCGTGCCACCGCCGCGCTGCTCGACGGACCGAGCTCCGAAGGATGCCGCCACAAGCGGTCCTCGGGCGGCATCCAGCCGCGGGCGAAGGCTTCGGATCCGAAGTCCTCGGGGCCCGAGTCCTCAGCGAAGTCCCCCGTGCCGAACGGACCGCCACTGTCCACGGACATCGAGGTTAACGGGGGTATTCCGCCAGCGGAGGTCGGCCGGCGGTGGCGGCGGCGCACGTAGCGGGTGCCGCCGGAATTCTTCCCCTGCACCATTGCGCCCTACGATGGCGTGGTGCAGGAGCGGCGACGTGGCTAGGGACCTGGCCATCGATCTCGGGACGGCCAACACCCTGGTGTACTCCAAGGGCAAGGGCATCGTCCTCAACGAACCCACGGTCATCGCCTTGAACAGCCGCACACAGGACGTCCTGGCCATGGGTCAGCAGGCGTGGCAGATGATCGGACGAACCCCTGGCTACATCGTGGCCGTCCGGCCGTTGCGCCAGGGGGCCATCACCGACTTCGACATCACCGAACGGATGATCCGGTTGTTGCTGCAGCGCTGCGGCGTGTCCCGGTTCAACCGCCCACGCGTGCTCATCTGCGTTCCGTCGGCCATCACCTCGGTGGAGCGCCGTGCGGTGAAGGAGGCCACGCAGCGAGCCGGAGCCTCTGGCGCGTACCTCATCGAGCAGCCCATGGCCGCCGCCATCGGCGCCGGACTTCTCATCCACGAACCGGTGGGCAACATGGTGGTGGACGTGGGCGGCGGCACGTCGGAGACGGCCGTGGTCTCGCTCGGCGGAGTGGTGGCGTCGCGCGCCATACGCTGCGGGGGCTTCGACATCGACGCCGCCATCCAGACCTACGTCCGGCGCGAATACGGCGTGGCCATCGGGGAGCGGACGGCAGAGGACATCAAGCTGGCCATCGGCTCCGCTGCCCCCTATTCGGGAGAGGTGAAGGCCGAGGTGCGCGGCCGGGAGCTCATGACCGGGATGCCCAAGACGGTCGTGCTCTCTCCTTCGGAGCTGCGCGCCGCCATCGAGGACCAGGTGCACCTCATCATCGACGCCGCCGTGCAGTGCCTCGGCGAGGCGCCGCCCGAGCTGGCCCAGGACATCATGTTCCAGGGAGTCCACCTGGTCGGCGGAGGTTCGCTGTTGCGGGGACTGGCGCGGCGCCTGGCCGACGAGACCGCCGTGCCCGTGCACATGGTCGACACCCCGCTCGAGTGCGTCGCCCAGGGCGCCGGGCGTTGTCTCGAGTCGTTCAACGACCTGCAGAGGCTGTTCGTCACCGACGACGGCTGAAGGCAGCGGACCGGCGGCCCCTCAGTCGGCCAGCAGCTCCTCCGCCGCCTGGCGCACCTGCCAGTCGCGGTCCTCGAGCGCCCGGTGCAAGGCGTGGCGCGCCCGCCGGTCGGCGAACCCGGCCAACGCCAGCACCGCCCGCCGCCGCACCGCCGGGCGGTCGGCGAGAGCGTCGATGACAGCCTCGAGCCCGCGGGGCTCGCCGATGGCGCCGAGCGCCGCCACTGCCGCTTCGCGGCACACCGGCGAAGCGCTGCGGGTCATCGACACCAACCGGTCGCATGCCGCGGCGCCGTGCGATCCGGCCTCACCGAGGGCCCACGCCGCCATCTCGGCCACCGAAGTGTCGGGGTCGTCGAGGATTGCGATGAGCATGGTGACGATCCGGGCGCGGTCCGGCTCGCCGTGGCCGGCGCCGGCGGCGCCGGCCAGCTTGCGGCCCGCTTCCTCGCAGGCGCGGCGGCGCACCCCCGCATCGGTGTCCGCCATGGCCTGTTGCAGGACGGCCGGGCCGAGGCCGCCGGCACGCGACAGTGCCCCGAGCGCCGCCACCCGCACGGCTGCTTGCGGGTCCGACAGCATGGCGCCGGCAACGGCGCGGTCCCCGCGGTGCCCGGCGCTCACCGCCCGGCGCCGGCGTGCGGCGATCCCGCTCGACGTGGGATCCGTGGCAGGCTGATCGTCACCGGTCGCCGACCGAGCCAGAGCGGGCTGCTGGTCCTCGGCCCTGGGCGCCGCCTCCCCCGACATGTCGAGCACCGAGCCCACGCTACCGCCGCCACCGATAGCCGATTCGAGACGCCGGCGCCGACGGCGCTGGCCGCTGGGGCTGCTCGTCGTCACCGTGCTGCTGGCGGCGGCGGTGCTCTGGAGCGTCACCGCCACCGCTCCGTACTACGAGCTGCTCCCCGGCCAGGCCCAGGAGGTGTCCCAGCTCATCACCGTGCCCAAGGGTGCCGCCCACCCCCTGCACGGCCAGGTGCTCCTCACCGACGTCGAAGTCGACACCATGAAGTACCTGCAGTTCGTGCCGGCGTACTTCGACTCCGACGCCACGGTGGTGCCGACCGGCGAGCTGACCGGAAACCTGCCGTTGAGCGAGTTCAACGCCGAGGGCACCGTCGACATGGAGGAGTCCCAGCAGACCGCCGCCGCGGTGGCCCTGCGACAGCTCGGTTACGCCGTTCCCGAGCGTGACGTGGGGACGACGGTGTACGTCGTCGACCCGGGCTCGCCGGCCTGGGACCAGCACGCCCTGCAGGTGGGCGACGTCGTCACCGCCATCGACGGGGTGCCCACGCCGAACCCCGACGCCTTGGTGTCGGCGCTCGACACCCACGAACCCGGCCAGACGGTGATCTTGCAGGTGGGCAGCGTCCAGAGCCCGCTGCCCGGACGGACGGTCAAGTTGGTGCTGGGATCGCTGACCGACGACGGGACGACCAAGCCGCTCATCGGCATCGGCGAGCCGAGCAGCGGCATCCCGTCGATGGGCACCCAGGCGCTCTACAGCATGCCTTTTTCGGTGAGCATCAACAGCGACAACATCGGCGGCCCCTCGGCGGGCCTGGCCTTCACGCTCGGCATCATCAACACCTTGAGCGGGGGCCACCTGACCGGGGGGCACGTGGTGGCCGCCACCGGCACCATCGACCCCGACGGATCGGTGGGTGACGTGGGGGGAGTGGCCCAGAAGACGGTGGCGGTGGAGCGGGCCGGGGCCACGCTCTTCCTCGTGCCACCGGAGGAGCTGAGTGTGGCCCGGTCGAAGGCCACCGGGAAGCTCAAGGTGGAGGCGGTGTCGAATATCGGCCAGGCCCTGGCCGACCTGGCCAGGATCGGGGGCCAGCTGGGCGCAGCGGCCAAGGGCCCGGTGTCCGGCAACCCCGGTCACGGCGTCCCCTTTGACTGGCAGGACTCCCCCTGGTCCTAGGCTCTGGCCCCATGTCCGACGAGCGCCGCCTGAGCATCGGCTCGACGGCCCGTGTGCATCCCGACGAGATCGCTCGCCGGACCTTCGGCACCAGCCGGCGCGGCTTCGACACGGCCGAGGTGCGCGCCTATCTGGAGTCGCTGGCTCGCGAGCTCGGTGCCGCCTACGAACGGCAGGCGGAGCTGGCCAGCTCCCTGGCCGCCGCCCAGGAGCGGGCCACCAACCCCGTGCTCGACGAAGCCACCTTGACCACGGCCCTGGGACAGGAGACGGCCAAGGTGTTGCGTTCCGCCCACGACGCGGCCGCCGAGCTCACGGCCAAGGCCGAAGCCGACGTGGCGCGACTGCGGACGCACGTCGAGGAGGAGTGCGACCAGATCCGCGCCCGCGCCGAGCAGCACGCTGCCCAGCGCGGCGCCCAGGTGGAGGCGGCCGCCACCGAAGTCCGGCGAAGACTGCAGGACGAAGAGGTGTCGAGGCTCGAGTCGGCCAAGCTGGAGGCCGAGGCGCTCATGTCCCAGGCGCGTGCCGAGTGCCGGGCCATGGTGCAGGAGGCACAGGAGCTCCGGGCCCGGGTGCTGTCGGACCTCACCCGGCGCCGGCGGCTGCTGCACACGCAGATCGAGCAGCTGCGCGCCGGGCGCGAGCGGCTGGCCGAGACCATCAACGATGCGCGCCTCACCGTCGACCGGGTGACCGACGAGCTGTTCCGAGCCGAGGACGAAGCTCGCCTGGCCGCCGAGGCCGCCGGACGCCAGGTCGCCTCCCACGACCTCGACGACGCCGGCGCCGGGTTGTCCGGTGCGGCGGCTGCCGTCACCGGCACCGTGGCCCCGGACGTCCAGAGGCGGCCCGGTCCCTCGTCGCCGGTCGTGCCGCCGGCGGCGGCCGGCACGGAGGACGTCTCTGCAGGAGACGACTCGGAAGGAGACGAGGAGCGCCGTCAGGCGGTGAACGAGCTGTTCGCCCGCTTGCGCGCCGAGCAGGCGCCGGACAGAAGCGATGGTGTGACCGTCCTCGGCCGGCTCCCGTCGTCGGAGCCGGAGGCGACGACGATGCCCGCCGACAGCCCCGTCCGTATCGCCACCGCCACGGCCGGGGAGCTGGACGGGCGCCCGGCCGACGCCGAAGCCGAAGCCGACGCTGGAGCCGCCGCCGAGAACGGCGCCTCCACCCGCGACCCGGCGCTGCTGCGACGCGACGAGGCGCTCGGCCCGGCACTGGCCACCTTGTCGCGACGGCTGAAGCGCGTGCTGGCCGACGATCAGAACGACGTACTCGACCGCCTGCGCGCCGGTGGGCGGCTCAGTGCCGACGTGGTCGGTTCGGAGGACGATCACGAACGCCGCTACCGCGAAGCGGCCGAAGGCCCACTGGGCGAGGCGGCGCGCGCCGGGGCCGGCTATGCAGGGGGAGATCCCGACGGGGCTCCGTCGGTGGAGGCCCTGGCCGGAGAGCTCGCCCACGCCATCGTGGCGCCGCTTCGCCGGCGGTTGCTCGAACAGGCCGAGTGGCCCGAGCTCGACGACGAGGCGGCCGTGGCCGACTTCGTGGGATCGGCCTTCCGGGAGTGGAAGGGACAACGGGCGGAGCGCATCGCCGCCGATCACGCGCACGGGGCGTTCTGGCAGGCGGCGCTGGCGGCGATCCCCAGGGCCGAGCAGTTGCGGTGGGTCGTCGACGACGAGGGCGTGCAGTGCCCCGACTGCGACGACAACGCGTTGGCCGGCGCCATGGCGGCCGGTGAGACGTTTCCTACCGGGCACGTGCATCCGCCGGCCCATCCCGGGTGCCGCTGCCTGCTCGTGCCCGGCCCCGCCTAGGCTCCCGCCTCAGTGCGCAGCCCGCAGGATCTTCGGCGCCGGCCGCCGCCTGGTCGCCGGCATCGGCGCATCTGGCTGTTGGTGGCCGCGGTCGTCATCGTCATCCTCATCGCCTCGCTACGGTCGATCGCCTCCTTCTACACCGACTACCTGTGGTTCGGCTCGATCCATCTCTCCGGCGTGTGGCGCCGGACGATCGGGGTGAAGCTCGGTCTGTTCTTCGGCTTCGCCGGCGCCTTCTTCCTGGCGCTGTGGGTCAACCTGGCGGTGGTCGACCGCGTGGCCCCGAGCGCCTTGAGCCTCGGGCCCGAGGACGAGCTCGTCCGCCGCTACCAGCAGCGGGTGGCGCCCCATGCCCTGCTGGTGCGGAGCCTCGTCGCCGTGGTGGTGGCACTGCTGGCCGCTTCGGGGACGGTGGGGCAGTGGCAGAACTTCCTGCTGTTCTCGAACGCCCAGCCCTTCGCCGGCCAGGCCGATCCGCAGTTCCACCTGAACGTGGGCTTCTTCGTCTTCGCCCTGCCGTTTCTGTCGTTCCTGGTGAGCTGGACCTTCGTCGCCCTGGTGGTCATCACCGTCGTCACGCTCGTGGCGCACTACCTGAACGGCGGCATCCGGATCCGCCAGGGAATGCCGGCGGTGTCCTCCACCGTAAAGGTGCACGTCTCGGTGCTTCTGGCCCTCATGGCCGTGGTGAAGGTGTTCGGTTACATCCTCGCCCGCTACAACCTGGAATTGTCGTCCACGCCCTTGGGCAGCTCGTCGATCACGGGAGCGGGCTACACGGCGGTGCACTCCCGCATGCCGGCGTTCACGCTGCTGATCTGGGTCTCGGTGCTGGCCGCCATCATCCTGGTCGTCAACATCTGGCGCCGGGGGTGGGCGCTTCCGGTGCTGGCCGTCGGTCTGTGGGCCCTGCTGGCCGTGGTGCTCGGGGCCATCTACCCGGCCATCGTCCAGGCGCTGAAGGTCAACCCTTCCCAAGCGGCGCTGGAGCGCCCGTACATCGCCCGGAACATCGCCGCCACCCGCCAGGCCATGGACCTGAACGGCATAAACGTGGAGCCCTTCAGCGCCACCCAGTCGCTCACCCCCGCCCAGCTGGCCGACAACTCCGCCATCAACGACGTGCAGCTGTGGGATCCCACCCAGACCAACCTCACCTTCCAGAAGCTGCAGGACATCCATCCGCAGTACGAGTTCCAGACCCTGTCCGTCGACCGCTACGACGTCAACGGGGTGGAGACGCCCGTGATCGTCGGCGCACGGCAGATCGACGACAACAACCTGCCGGCCCAGGGCTGGGTCAACACCAATCTGGAGTACACCCACGGTTACGGGTTCGTCGCCGCTCCGGCCAACCAGGTGACCACCAGCGGCCAGCCGGTGTTCGGCACCTCCGATGTGCCCTCGACGTCGGTGTCGGGCTTTCCCCAGGTCACCCAGCCCGACGTGTACTACGGGTTGGACTACGACGGCACCACGCCCACCTACGTGGTGACCGACACCAAGCAGGCCGAGATCGACTACCAGAACGCCTCCGGCACCAACGTGACGATCCGCTACACCGGCGGCGGGGGGGTGCAGCTCTCCTCGTTCGGCCGCCGGCTGGCCTTCTCACTGCGCTTCGGCTCGCTCAACCTGCTCATCTCGAACCTGATCACCTCGCAGTCGAGGCTGCTCTACTACACCAACGTCCAGCAGGCCATCTCCAAGGTGGCGCCGTTTCTGAGCCTCGACAGCGACCCCTATCCGATTCTGGCCGACGGCCAGATCTACTGGGTCCAGGACGCGTACACGACCACCGGCAACTATCCCTACGCCCAGACGGTGGACACCTCGGCGCTGTCCTCCTCCAGCGGGCTCAACGAGAACTTCAACTACGTGCGGAATTCGGTCAAGGTGGTGGTCGACGCCTACAGCGGCAAGATGGCCTTCTACGACATGACGGGGCCGGGCAAGGAGGACCCCATCCTGCGCACGTGGGAGAAGGCCTTCCCCGGGATGTTCACCCCCGCCTCCGAGATGCCCTCAGACATCCGTGCGCACGTGCGGTATCCCGAGGACATGCTCACGGTGCAGTCGGCGGCACTCGGCCGCTACCACATCACCAAGCCCGCGCCTTTCTACAACGCCACCAACGCCTGGAGCATCTCGCAGTACCCTGGCGCCGGCTCGCCGTCGGCCTCCCTGGCCACCACCTTCATCACCAACGCGCAGGGCCTGCAGGTCAGCACCGGCCAGGTCCAGCGCATGGCGCCCATCTACGAGGTCCTGCAGGTCCCCGGGCAGTCCAAGGTCTCCTTCGACCTCCTCGACGCGTTCGTGCCCATCTCCACCTCCAACGACGTGCTCCAGACCCTATCCGCTTTTCTGGTGGCGGGGTCGGACCCGGGGGAGTACGGCAAGCTCACCCTGTTCGAAACGCCGCCGGGTGAGGCCTTCGACGGACCGGCGCTGGTGGACGCCCGTATCCAGGCCAATGCCACGGTGTCGCAGCAGATCAGCCTGCTCAACCAGAACGGCTCACAGGTGCTGCTGGGCAACGAACAGATCGTCCCCGTCGGGCAGTCGATCCTGTACTTCCGCCCACTCTACGTCGAGTCCTCGCGCAACCCGCTGCCGGTTCTCGAGAAGGTCATCGCCGTCTACGGTGGTGAGGACGGCAGCGTGGTCGGGATGGGCGACAACCTGGCCCAGGCCATCCAGGCGGTCTTCGGGGCTTCCATCCCGGTGGGCAACGCACCGAGTTCGAGCGCGCCGGTGTCCTCGGCCGCGTCGGCGGAGGTCCAGAGCTTGATCCAACAGGCGGCCGCCCTGTCACAACAGATCCAGAACGACCTGAAGGCGGGGGAGCTCGGTCAATACCAGACCGACGTGAACACGCTGGCCGGCGTCATCCAGCAACTCCAGCAGCTCACCTCCGGGTCGGGCTCGTCCGCGGGCAGCGGGTCGTCCGCCTCGTCGACCGGCTCGGGCAGCGGGTCCTCGGCATCGTCGACCGGCTCTGGCAGCGGGTCGTCGGCATCGGGGTCGAGTGGCGAAGCGTTGGGCCGTCACTGAGGTCATCCGGCTGTGGGCGACCGGAAGATCAAACGGCGCGTGATATCCTGAGCGTTCCACGACGCGGGGTGGAGCAGTCTGGTAGCTCGTCGGGCTCATAACCCGAAGGTCGCGGGTTCAAATCCCGCCCCCGCCACCAACAAAAGTCCAGGTCAGAGCCGGTTCGCAAGGACCGGCTCTCCTGTTGTGGTCAAAGTTGTCCCTAACTCCATCCCTACAACGGGATAGCGTGGTGCCGTGCGTGGCACCAAGCGCAAGCGCAGGGAGGGAGTCTGGGAGCTGAGGGTCTACGTCGGCCGTGATCCACAGACCGGCCGGCCCCGCCAGGTCTCCAAGACCTTCCACGGCGGTTCACGTGCTGCCGACGACGCTCTCCGTGATCTCGTCGAGAAGTACAGCGACGGAAGCCCGGATGGGTTCGGCGCCACGGTCGGGCAGCTCTTGGACCGATGGCTGGAGGAGTGCGAGCGCCTTGATCTCTCTCCCACGACGATCCGGAACTACCGCTCCCAGGTCAAAGGGACCATCCGGCCCAAGCTCGGGAGAATCGTCCTCGCCAAGCTGACCCCCAAGCACCTGGACACCTTGTACGGCGAGATGAAGGACGCCGGTTTGTCGGCCAAGACGATCCGAAACCACCACGCCATCCTCTCGTCAGCCCTCCATCAGGCCGTCCGATGGGGGTGGGTTCGGGAGAACGTCGCAGACCGTGCAAAGCCGCCACGGGTATCCCAAGGG
>DATHCF010000371.1:0-12004 GCA_035319705.1 Acidimicrobiales bacterium
ATCCTGGGCTCGGTGGTACTCGGCGTGGTGGCGATCGGCATTCCTTCCGTTTCGGACCGGGCTGCACCCGGATGTCCACGAGCGGAGAATGCGAAGCGACGCCGCCTGATCTGATGTGACCGCCAACCCGGCGCACATCGATGTGGCCAGGTGGGAGGGCGCGAAGCCACTCCGCTTTCTCGTTGTGCTCGAGCTTCTACGCTACCAGCATGAGCAGTCTGTGGACACCTGAAGGCGAGCACCGGGTCCCCCGCCAACCGCCGTCGTCGGAATCTCCCCCCTCCGGAGCCGCGCCACCGCAGGGCGCGCCGGGAGCGCCGCCGGGACCCGGAAGGCCACCCGGGCCGGGCGCTCCAACCGGAGCCGCCGCTCGACCCGGGCCGGGCGGCGAGGCCGAGGACGCGGAGCTCTTGGAACACCTCGAGGAGCTGCGCAACCAGCTGGTGGCCACGCCCGTGGAAGTGGTGATCGCCAACCACGCCTACGGGCTGTTCGAGCTGGCGGCCATCCACCTGTCCGAGCGGCCCGCCGACGTGGAGCAGGCTCGCCTGGCCATCGACGCCCTCGGCGCACTGGTCGAAGGGCTCGCCGGCCGGCTGGGCGAGCCCGAGGTGTCGCTGGTCGACGCCCTGGCCCAGATACGGCTGGCGTTCGTGCAGATCAGCGCCGCCCAGGGTCCCGAGCCGTCGGCCGTTCCCGGCGGCGGGAGCGGTCCGGTCACCGCCGGGGGCTGACCGAACAGGCTTCGACCCGCCCGAGGTGGCCGGCGCGCACCGAGAAGGTGACCTTCGTTCCCACCGCGATTTGACGGCTGCCGTCGACGATGGCGGTGCAGTGGAAGCCGTAGATGGTTCCGCCTTCGTCGACGACCGTTCCGAGCCCCCGGTGGTCGTCGAACTCGCTCACGATGCCCTGTAGTGCCCGCCGCCGCGGCGGCCACTGCGGCCCGGGCGTCCGCTGGGCTGGCTCACCGGCGGTCACCGTCGCGCACCGGCTGTCACCACTGCCTCCCGGCAATCGCCGCTGCCGTGCTCGGCGACGTCCGAAGGGCACGCCGGCACCGCCGATACTGAGGACCTTCGGCCCTATAGCGCGGCTGCGCGTCGACCGAGTTTTTCGTGGCGGGTTGTGGCTCGCCCTGTCGGCCACCGTTCACCACCTCAGTGGACGATCTTGGCCAGGGGCAGCTCGATGATGTCGGTTGCCCCGCGGTCCTTCAGCTCGGGGATCAAGATGTTCACCTTGGCCTTGGGCACAACCGCCTCCACCGCGTAACCCCCTTCGCCCGAGAGCTCGGACACCGTCGGTGCCTTCATGGCCGGCAGCACCGACAACACGCCGGGCAGGTCCTCCTTGGCCACGTTCAGCTTGACGAGCACCTTGCCCCGGGCCTCCAAGGTGCCGAGCAGAAGGGTGAGCACCTGCTCCATGGCGTGGCGCTTGTCCGGATCCGCTGCAGACAGCGGGTTGGCAATCAGCTCGGTGCGCGACACGAGCAGGGTCTCGACCACGCGGAGGCCGGCCGCCGCCAGGGCCCTTCCCGTCTCGGTGATCTCCACCACGGCATCGGCGATGTCCGGCACCTTGGCTTCGGTGGCGCCGTAGGACAGGCGGATGTCGGCCTGGACCCCGGCTTTCTCGAGGGCCCGGCGCGTCAACTCCGGGTACTCGGTGGACACCCTGGCCCCGGTCCGAAGGTCGGCCACCGCCCGCACCGGCGAGTCACCGTCCACCGCCAGCACCACCCGGATGGGGCTCGACGTGCGCTTGGAGTAGTTGAGCTCCCCAAGCGACAGCACCTCCGCCCCGGTCTCCTCGATCCAGTCACGGCCGGTGATGCCGATGTCGAACAGCCCGTCGGCCACGTACCGAGGGATCTCCTGCGGCCGCAGGATGCGCACCTCGTCGATGCGCGGGTCGTCGATGGTGCCGCGATAGTCCACGTCCGATTGGCGCACGACCGCCAGGTCCGCTTCGGCGAAGAGATCCATGGTGGCTTTCTCGAGCGAACCTTTGGGCAGGACGACGCGCAACATGGTGGACGGGCGCTGCGCCGGCGCGCTCAGGCCGGAGCCTTGGGAAGAAGCGATAGCAGATCGACCATCTCGAGCGCGCTCACCACGGCCTCGTAGCCCTTGTTGTCGGTCCCCTCTGCGGAGCGGGCCAGAGCTTGGGGGACGTCGTCGGTGGTGAGGACGCCGAAGATCACCGGCACCCCGGACTGCAGCGCCACGCGCTGCAGTCCCGTGGCACATCCGCCGGCCACGTAGTCGAAGTGGGCGGTCTCGCCGCGGATCACCGCCCCGAGCGCCACCACGGCGTCGAACCGCCCCGACCGGGCGAAGCGGTCGGCGGCCAGTGGAAGCTCGAAGGCGCCGGGCACCCAGGCCACCTCCACCGTCGACGGGTCGAGGCCGCGGTGGCGAAGGGCCCGCAGCGCGCCGTCGAACAGGCGCGTGGTGATGCCCCCGTTGAACTTGGCCCCCACCATCGCCAGGCGCGCCCCGCCGGCGGCGGCCCGCTCGGACCTGCCGTCGTGGGACTCCCCCACCTCGGCGGACAGGGCCTCGACGGCCCCGGCCTCGAGCAGCGTCTCGTCAGAGCTCGTCATCGAGACCGTCGAGCAGGTGTCCGAGACGATCGCGCTTGGTGCGCAAGTACTGCAGGTTCTCGGGGTTGGGCTCGGCCGGCAGCGGCACCCGGTCGACGATCTCCAGGCCGAAGCCCTCGAGCCCGCCGTACTTCGACACGTTGTTGGTCATGAGCCGCATGGTCGAGACCCCCAGGTCGACCAGGATCTGGGCTCCGATGCCGTACTCACGGTTGTCGACCGGCAGGCCGAGCTCCAAGTTGGCGTCGACGGTGTCGTGTCCCTGCTCCTGCAGTCCGTAGGCCCGCAGTTTGTGGGCCAGCCCGATGCCACGTCCTTCGTGACCGCGCAGGTAGACGACGACCCCGCAGTCCTCCTTGGCGATGAGCTGGAGCGCCCTGCTGAGCTGGTTGCCGCAATCGCAGCGCAGCGAGCCGAGCACGTCACCGGTGAGGCACTCCGAGTGAACCCGCACGAGCACGTCGCTGCGGCCGGCCACCTCGCCGCGCACCACGGCCAGGTGCTGCTCGCCGTCGAGGACCGATTCGTAGGCGTAGCCGGTGAAGTCCCCGTAGGCGGTCGGGATGCGGGCCGGTCCGGCGATCCGCCGCACCAACATCTCCTTGCGCCGCCGGTAGCGGATGATGTCGGCGATCGAGACCAGCACCAGTCCGTGCTCTTCGGCGAAGCGCTCCAGGTCGGGCAGCCGGGCCATGGACGCCTTGTCGGCGGACGTGATCTCACACAGCACCCCGGCCGGGCTGAGGCCCGCCGCCCGGCACAGGTCGATGGTGGCTTCGGTGTGCCCGGCGCGCTTGAGCACACCGCCGGCACGGGCGCGCAGCGGGAAGATGTGGCCCGGGCGGTTAAGGTCGGCCGGGCGGGTGCGCGGGTCGATGAGGGCCCGGATGGTGGCGGCCCGGTCGTCGGCCGAGATGCCGGTGGTGGTGCCGTGGCGGGCGTCCACGCTCACCGTGAAGGCGGTGCGCTGGGATTCGGTGTTGGTGCTGACCATGAGCGGCAGCTCGAGCGCGTCGGCCCGCTCGTCGGTGAGCGGCACGCAGATGACCCCGGAGGTGTGGGCCAGGAAGAAGGCGATGGCGTCGGGCGTGGCGGCCTCGGCCGCCATGATCAGGTCCCCCTCGTTCTCCCGGTCCTTGTCGTCGACGACCACCACCATGTCGCCCCGGCCGATGGCGGCCACGGCCTCCTCCACGGCCGAGAAGGTCATGACCGGCGCTCCGGCGCCACTTCGACCCGCAGGTCGTCGCCCAGGCGGGCGACGCTCCGAAGCTGCCCCCGCCACAGCTGCTCCACGCCGGGCGCCCCGGGCCCGGCGAACATGGGCCGGGCGTCGCTCCCGCCGAAGAATCCCGGGGTCAGGTACAGCACGTAGCGGTCGACCAGACCGGCGGAGTGGAACTGGTGCGCCACAGAAGCTCCCCCTTCCACCAGGAGCTGCAGCACGCCTTTGTCGCCCAACTCGTCCAGGAGCTCGGCCACGTCGCCTTGGAACTCGATGGCCGGCTGCACCGCGGCGGTGTCCGGCGCCCGGCCCAGCACCACGCGAAGCGGCTGATGGGCGGGCGGCGGGTCGGTGCGCACGGTGAGCTGCGGGTCGTCGGCGCGTACCGTCCCCGCTCCCACCAACACGGCGTCGGACTCGGCGCGCAACCGCTGAGCGTCGGCCCGGGACTCCGGGCCGGTGATCCACTTCGAGCTTCCGTCCGGTGCGGCGATGCGTCCGTCGAGGGTGGCGGCCAGCTTGAGCACCACCCAGGGCCGGCCGGTTCGGCGATGCTTCATGTACGGCGCCAGCTGCTCGGCCGCCTGCTCGGCGCCGATCCCCTCGACCACTTCCACGCCGGCCCGGCGCAGCACCGCGTACCCGCGGCCGGCCACGTTCGGGTCGGGATCGCCGAGGGCACTCACCACCCGGCGCACTCCGGCAGCGGCGATGGCGGTGGCGCACGGCGGGGTCCGGCCCTGATGCGCACAGGGCTCGAGGGTGACGTACATCGTCGAACCGGAAGCCTGTTCACCGGCGGCATCGAGCGCCACCACCTCGGCGTGGCGTCCGCCCGGCGGCTCGGTGGCACCTTCGAACACCCCCCCGTCGGCGCCGACCAGCAGGCAGCCCACCCACGGATTGGGCGAGGTGCTGCGTCGCACACCGGCCGCCAGCTCCATGGCCCGCTGCATGGCAGCGAGGTCGCCGCCCCGGCCGCCCGGGCCAGGCGCCGGGGAGGGAGCCGCGTTCATGACGTCAGGATTCTACTTGCCCCCTGGCCAGGACCTTCTCCGCCGCGGCACGGATGCGCCGCGCCGCTTCCCACGGACGGGGCTCGCCGAAGACGGCCGATCCGGCCACGAGCACCCGCGCCCCCGCCTGAACCACCAGTGGTGCCGTCTCCTCGTCGATACCGCCGTCCACCTCGAGCTCGGCCGTCGACCCACTGTCGTCGAGGGCGGCGCGGACCTGTGCGATCTTGGGCAGCACCTCGGCCATGAAGCTCTGGCCGCCGAAACCGGGGAACACCGTCATGCACAGCACGAGGTCGCATTGGCCGAGAAAGGGCTCCACCGCTTCGAAGGCGGTGTCCGGATTGAGCGCCAGCCCCGCCCGCATGCCGAGACGGCGCGTCTCGGCCAACAGCTTCTCGGTGTCGCCCACTTCGACGTGGACGGTGCAGCCATCCGCACCCGCATCCCGGAAGGCCTGCAGATAGGCGCCGGGGTCGGTCATCATGAGGTGACAGTCGAAGAACAGCCCCGAATGCCGCCGCAGGGAGCTCACCACCGGCGGCCCGATGGTGAGGTTGGGCACGAAGTGTCCGTCCATGACGTCGACGTGCAGCCAGTCGGCTTCGGACGAGATCTCGCCGACCGCCTCGGCCAGGCCGCCGAAGTCGGCGGACAAAAGGGACGGGGCGATGCGCAGCACCGCGGCGAGCCTAACGGGGTGCCTCACCGAGCCTTTCGCCCGGTCCCGGACGTACGCCGCGCAGCCAGGCATCGGCGGCCATGGGTTGCCGCCCCTCGGGCTGGACGGTCACCAACTCCAGGCTTCCCCGTCCCGTGCAGACGCTGTTTCCCTGCAGGGTGCCCGGGGCCGGACGGGCGACGTCCTGTGCGCCCTCTGCGTCTTGTGACTCCTCGCCGGACTCGCTGCTTGCCGGGATTCGAGCCTCGAGGACGCGCAGGCGTCGCTCCCGGAAGGTGGTCCAGGCGCGATCGAGGCGCACCAGCCGTTCGAGCTCCAGCGCCGGGCGCTCCCAGTCGAGTCGGAGCTCGCCGGGATCCACCTTGGCGGCGTAGGTCGGTTCCCCCTGTTGGGGCTGGCCCGGTGGGAGCTCGGCCACGCCGCCGGCCAACAGCTCCACGAGCATCTCGGCGCCGAGGTGCGACAGCCGTTCGGTGAGGGCGCCGGCGTGCTCTCGGTCTATCGGGACCCGCCGGCAGGCGAGAACGGGGCCGGTGTCGAGGCCGGCTTCGAGGCGCATGATGCACACCCCCGTGTCGGTGTCACCGGCCAAAATGGCCCGCTCGACCGGAGCCGCCCCGCGCCAGCGGGGTAGCAACGAGAAGTGCAGGTTGACCATGTCGAGCGCTTCCAGCATCGGTGCCGGGACGATGCGCCCGTAGGCGACCACCACGCCAAGCTCCGCGCCCACCTGCAGCGCGTCCTGCAGCTGATCGGTGCGGCGCAGCCCCAGGCGTTCGGCGCAGGCCGACACCGGGCTGGGCGACACGGCCGAGCCGCGGCCACGGCGGACGTCGGCGCGCGACACCACCAACGCCACGTCGTGCCCGGCGCCGACCAGTGCCTCGAGCGGTGCGACCGCCGCCTGCGGCGTGCCGAGGTAGACGAGACGGGCCATGGCGTGACGAGACGGCGCGGCGGCGAACGGCGGACGGTGAGAGCTGGCCGGACGCCGCGCTCAGAGGCGCGGGGCGTCCCCCTCGCCGTGGTCGCCGTGCCGGCTGGCGGCCAAGCGGGAGAGCCCATCGGGGTCACCGGCAGGAAGGTCGAGGGTCCGGGCTCGCAGGATGCGCATGGCTTCGCGCCGTTGCTCCTCGTCCAGCCGTTCGACCAGCAGGACACCGTCGAGATGGTCGACCTCGTGCTGGAGCACTCGGGCCAGGTACTCGTCGGCCTCGATCGACACCTCGTTGCCCTGGAGGTCCAACCCGGTCAGGTGCACCTCCTTGGGCCGGACGATCGGCCACGACAGTCCCGGCACCGACAGGCAACCCTCTTCGAATGTCCACTCGCCGCTCGCCTCGGACAACACCGGGTTCACCACCACCCGAGGGCCCTCACCGTCGCCGGTGTCGTAGACAAACAGCCGTTTCTGCACGCCCACCTGGGGCGCAGCCAGGCCCACACCGGGGGCGGCGTACATGGTGGCGATCATGTCGTCGGCCAGCTGCGTGAGCCGGCCGTCGATGTCCTCGACCTCGCGCGCCCGTTGGCGCAGCACGGGATCGCCGTAGATGCGAATGGCGTACTCGGCCATCGTGTCATCGTACGGGCTGTCACCCTCTGACCGGGTCGACCTCGACGCGCAAGCGACCGGGCGGCCTGGGAACGGCGGCGAGCAGGTCCGACAAGCTGCGGTGATCGGGGGCACGCACCGACCACGTGCCGTCCACCGGTCCCAGCACCTCGACGCCCGGCCCGGCCGACTCTGCCAGCGCCGGCCCGTAGGCGGCGGCGGCCTGCCCCGACACCAGTGCGCAGGCGGTGACGGGCGGCAGGCGCAGCTCGGCGCGCACCGGCGCCTCTGCCGCCGGCACCAGCGAGGGATCGGCCAGCAGCGCCGCTTTGACCACTGGATGGTCGGGCACCCTGGTCTGGAGCAGGAGCCGTCCGGGGGCGCGCTCGGCGCGGGCTTCACCGGCTGCCTCCACGGCGCCTGTGGCGTCTGCGGCAGTGGCACCGCTCGCAGCCACCACCCGTGCCGCCCGGGCCAACAGGGCGAGCGCCTGCTCGGCGGCGCCGAGTCGCGGCGCCAGGAGCTCGGCGTCGAGATCCAGAAAGGCGACGGCGTCGGCGCGCCGCACCCGGTGCAACACCGCCTCGGTCCCGACGACCACCCTGGCCTCGGGCACCGCACCGGCGTCGCCGGACTCCGCCGTCACCTCGGCCACGAAGGTCCCGGCCAGGGCCTCGAGCTCTTCTCGTGCCCGGCTGACCCCCACTCGCAGCACGCGCAGGCGCGCCGATCCACAGCGCGCGCAGACGCGCGGGCGTTGCGCCCCGCAGTGCGCGCACACAAGCGTGCGCTCGTCTCGGCCCTCGGACAGCGCCGCACCGCAGCGCGCACAGCGTGCCAGCTCCCCGCAGGGCTGGCAGGCGAGCAGCCGGGCCCTCCCCCGGCGGTTGAGCACGCACAGCACACGCCGGCCCTCGGCCCCCGCCGCCCAGCGCAGCAGGCGCACCAGGGGCTCCGAATACAGCCCGCGACGCGGGTCGTCACCCCGCCGGTCGACGACTTCCACCGTCGGCCAACCGGCCCGTTCCTGCCGACGCGACGGCGCCACCAGGCGGCCGGCCTTGAGCAGCTCCAGGGTGGGGCACGAGCTCACCAGCCAACACGGCACGGCTTGCCGCCGGGCGCGCTCCGCCACCACCTGCCAGGCGGTCCAGGTGGGCGCCCGCTCCTCGTGGTAGGCCTGGTCGTGCGCGTCGAGCACGACGGCCGCCGACAGCGACGGCAAGGGCGCCAACGCCGCGGCGCGTGTGCCGACGGCGACCACCCCTCCCGACCGGGCGCTCGCCCACTGCTCCGGCAACAGGGCGACGCTGGCGCCCCGCCGGCGCAATCTGCCCGCCAGCTCGTCGGCCACTTGACGAGCGGGCACGACGACGAGGACCCCGGCGCCAGAGCCTGCCACTGCTGCGGAGAGGACGGCTTCGACGAGCGGAAACGAGTCGTGCGCCGGTGCGAGCCGGACGACGGCCACGCCGCCGCCCGCCAGCGCCTCTTCGGCCAGCTCCGCGACCGGGCCCATCGGTGAAGTGGTTTCGGGCGGGCCGCCCGTCGACGCCGCGGGTGGCAGGGATCGCACCAGGGTGGGAGCCGAGGCGGTGGCGAGCAGCCGGCACAGCGGACCGGCCCAGCGCCAGGCTGCCCACCGGCACAGCTCCACCACTGCCGGAGGAGGGCCCCAGCCGCGCACAGCCAGCAACGGGCGCAGGCTCATGCCGGCCGGCTGCTCCACCTCGTCGGTCACCACCCAACCCGCCACCCGCCTGCTGCCCAACGCCACCCGCACGGACGTACCGACCCGGACCTGGTCGGAGAGCTCGGGGGGGACGAGGTAGTCGAACTCCTTGGCGATGCCGGCCACGTCGGGCACGACGCGCACCACGCGCATCGGCGAGGCTCGGTGGCTCAGGGAGTCAGAGGCTCAGAGACTCAGAGGCTCAGAGGTTCAGCGCCCGCTTCAGGTCCTCGACCCTCGGGGTGCTCTCCCAGGTGAATTCCTTGTCGGACCGCCCGAAGTGCCCATAGGCGGCAGTGCGCCGGTAGATCGGGCGCGCCAGGTCGAGGTCGCGCACGATGGCGGCAGGGCGCAGGTCGAACAGTTCGCGCACGGCGCGCTCGATGTCCTCGGGAGCCACCTTCTCGGTGCCGAAGGTCTCGACCATGAGCGAGACGGGATGCGCCACGCCGATGGCGTAGGCCACCTGGACCTCGCAACGCGACGCCGCCCCGGCGGCAACCACGTGCTTGGCCACCCAGCGCGCCGCGTAGGCGCCCGAGCGGTCGACCTTGGACGGGTCCTTTCCGGAGAAGGCTCCACCGCCGTGACGGGCCATGCCGCCATAGGTGTCGACAATGATCTTGCGCCCGGTGAGCCCGGTATCGGCGTGCGGCCCACCCAGCTCGAAGCGGCCGGTGGGGTTGGCCAGCACGTGCATGTGCTCGGTGTCGAGATCCGGCGGCAGCAGCGGATGGATCACGTGCTCACGCAGGTCGGGCAGCAAGAGCGTCTCGATGTCGAGGCCCGGAGCGTGCTGGGTGGAGATGAGGACGGTGTTCAGCGCCACCGGCCGGCCCTTCTCGTACACCACGCTCACCTGCGTCTTGCCGTCGGGGCGCAGATAGGGCAGCACGCCGACACGCCGCACCTGGGCCAGGCGCTGGGCCAGCCGGTGCGCCAGCCAGATGGGAAGGGGCATGAGATCGGGGGTCTCGTCGCAGGCGAAGCCGAACATCATTCCCTGGTCGCCGGCGCCCTGGGCGTTGAGCTGGTCCTCGCCACCCGATCCGGTGCGCACCTCGTGCGCGGCGGTCACCCCTTGGGCGATGTCGGGCGACTGTTCGTCCAGCGCCACCATGACGCCGCAGGTGTGGCCGTTGAAGCCGTGAAGGTCCGAGTCGTAGCCGATGTCGCAGACCACCTGCCGCACCAGCGAAGCGATGTCGACGTAGCAGGTGGTGGTGATCTCTCCCGCCACCACCACCAGCCCGGTGGTGAGCAGCGTCTCGCACGCCACCCGGGAGCGGGGATCCTCCTCGATCACGGCGTCGAGCACGGCGTCGGAGATCTGGTCGGCCATCTTGTCGGGGTGACCCTCGGTGACCGACTCCGAGGTGAAGGTGTGACGGCCGTTCATGGCGTGCTCCTGTCGAGTTGTGTGATGGCGTGTGGTGGCGGTCCTACGCCGGCGACGAGGACGGCGAGGGCGGAGAGGAACCGGCCAAGCGGGCCGCCACTGTATCCAGAACCGCTTGTGCCACCGCTTCTTTCGATCTGATCCCCACCTGGCGGCAGCTGCCGTCGGCCCCCAGGATGGTGACGGCGTTGGTGTCGTGGTCGAATCCCGCTCCCGGGGCGGCCACGTCGTTGGCCACCACGAAGTCCACCGCTTTGGCTTGCAGCTTCGCTCTGGCCCGGACGCTCACGTCGTGCGTCTCCGCCGCGAAGCCCACCAGCACCTGTCCATGACGCCGCCGGCGGCTCAGCTCGGCCAGGATGTCCGGAGTCGGCTCGAGCACCAGATCCGGCACCCCCTCGGACTTCGACAGCTTGACGGTGGCGGGCGCCTTGGGCCGGAAGTCGGCCACCGCCGCCGCCATGACGACCACGTCGGCGGACTCGGCATGCTCGAGCACCGCCGACTCCATCTCCGAAGCGCTGTTGACGCGCACCACTTCGATCCCGGCCGGCACGGCAAGCGCCGTGGTGGTGACGAGCACCACCCGCGCCCCGCGCCGGGCGGCCACCTCGGCCAGCGCATGGCCCTGCTTCCCCGACGAGCGGTTGGTGATGAACCGCACGGGATCGATGGCTTCGCGTGTCCCGCCCGCGGTCACGAGGACACACCGCCCGTGCAGGTCGCCCCCGGCCACGTCCACGCCTGCTCCACCGGCTGCGCCGGCGCCGAGGACGGCGTCGAGCGCCACCAGGATGTCCTCGGTGTCGGCCAGGCGCCCGGTCCCCACGTCACCGCCCGCCAACACGCCTTCGGCAGGCGGCACGACCACCACGCCGCGCCGGCGGAGCAGCTCGAGGTTGTCCTGCACGGCGGGGTGTTCCCACATCTCGGTGTGCATGGCCGGGCACAGCACCACCGGCGCACGCGTGGCCAGAACCGTGGCGGTGAGCAGGTCGTCGCAGATGCCGTGCGCGTAGACGCCGATGAAACGGGCGGTGGCCGGGGCGACCACCACCGCATCGGCACCCTGCCCGAGGCGGGTGTGCGGGATGGGCTCAGGGCTGTCCCACAGGCTGCGGCGCACCGGCTCTGAAGCCAGTGCCGACAACGTGACCTCGCCCACGAACCGGGTGGCGTCATCGGTCATGACCGGAGAGACGTAGGCGCCCGCCTCGACCAGTCGACGACAGAGCTCCGCCGCCTTGTAGGCGGCGATGCCTCCCGTCACCCCCAGCACCACCCGGCGCCCGGAGAGGGCCGGGAACGGGCTCATGTCGCTCCGACGCCGGTCAGGCGCCGGCGCCCGGCTGCTCGTCGGAGTCGGTGGATGCCTCCACGGCGACCGGCACGGTGCCGTCGGGCTCGGACAGCGCCTCCGGGGCCGGCTCGGCTCCCTCGCCGGCACCCTCCGCCGTCTCCACCTCTTCCGGCTCGGGGCGGTGGAACGTGGCCTTGGCCTCGGCGATCTCCTCGAAGGCGATGGTGAGGGGCTTGCCCGACACCGAGGTGACCTGCGGAGGCACGATCACGCCGAGCCCCTCGCCCAGTTGGTTGTAGTACGAGTTGATCTGACGAGCCCGCTTGGCCGAGAGCGCCACCAGGGTGAACTTGGAGTCCACCTTGTCCAGCAGCTCCTCGACGGGAGGGTCCATCAGGGTGAAGCGGCGCTGAGCCATGAGAGAGGTCTGCCCTTCGGGGATCAGGCGCCCGGCTGGTCCGGGGCGCCTCGACGATGGCCATCC
>DATHCF010000372.1:0-2353 GCA_035319705.1 Acidimicrobiales bacterium
GCGCCATCACTGCCTCCTGAGACGACAGCCTAATCGGTGAAGCCTGGCGCGGGTTGGACCCCCGACCAGGCGCGACGGGGCCTCGCCGCCTGCTCCCAACGCTCATTGCGACGGGCGAGGACCGAACAACGCGCGCCCCACTCGCACCATGGTCGAGCCTTCCTGCACCGCCACCTCGAGGTCGTCGGTCATGCCGGCCGAGAGCTGTGAAAGCCCCAGCTGGCGGCGCAGCTGCGACAGGGCCCGGAACCCGGGCCGCGCCTGCTCCGGCCCGCCGGGCGGGCCGACCGCCATGAGCCCCTCCACCTGCAGTCCGAGTCCCCGCAGGCGCTCCACCAACAGCGCGGCGCCGTCCATGGGCACGCCGCGCCGTCCGGGGAGATCCGACAGGGACACCTCGACGAACGCCCTGGCCCCGGGGGCGTGCTTGGCGATCGCCTCACCCTCCTCCACCCGACACAGGCTCTGCCAGCAGGCCACCACCGGGGCCAGGCGGGGGACCTTGCGGCGCTGGACGGCGCCGAGGAAGTGCCAGCAGACCCCGGCCGTCGACAGCGCAGCCGCCTTGGCCAGCAGCTCCTGGGCGTAGTTCTCCCCCACCGCACGCAGGCCGGCCGCCAAGGCGGCCGACACCGCCGCCACGGTGAAGCCCTTGGTCACCGCCACGACCTCGACCTGAGCGGGGTCCCCGCCGGCGGCGGTGATGCGGCGGCGGACCTCGGCCAGGCGCAGGCGGACCTGCTCGACGCCAACCGGCGGCTCGAGGAGCTCGCTCATCCGGGCCGCTCCCGCCACACCAGCAGCGCCTGGCGGGCCTCGTCCCGGCGGGCCCGATACGACCAGGCGTCACCGCCGCACGCCGTGCAGCGCGCCTCGTCGACCACGAGTGGCACGCCGGCAGCGGCCAGGGCGCGGCGAACCGCCTCGGGCAGGTCCAGGGCGCGCTCGCCCCGGCCGGTGGTGGACCGCACGCCTGCGCCGTAGCGGGCGGCCAGGATGTCGAGCGCCGGGCCGCCGAAGGCGTAGCAGCACGGGCCGATGCAGGGACCGAGCCCGGCCACCACCTCTGCGTCACAGAGGCTGCGGACGCGCTCGACCGCCTTTTCGACGACGCCCGCCTCGAGGCCGCGCCAGCCAGCGTGGACCGCCGCGTAGGTCCCGTCGGCCGAGCCCAGGGCCACCGCCGCGCAGTCGGCGGTGAACACCGCCAGCACGCGCTCTCCGCCGGTGGCGACGAGCGCGTCACCCTCGGCCGCCGGCGCGCCCGTACCTCCCGCACCGCTGGCGTCCGGCGTGGCGCCGGCGCCGATCACGACCACCTCGGCGCCGTGCACCTGGGACAGCCGCGCGAGAACCAGCCCGGGCGGCACGGCCGCCGGCAGGGGCGTGCCGCGGCCGAGGTCGCGCAGGTCCCCGTCGGACCTCGTCGTCCACAGAGCCAGCACGGGGCTGGCGCCGAGCCGCTGCGCCCGGCGGTCAGACGCGCTCAGCGCAAGAAGGAGGGGACGTCGAACTCGTCGTCGGACAGCGCCAAGTCCTCGTCGTCAACCGAAAGAGCGAAGATGTCCTCGCCGGCGCGCACCGTGTCGAGGCCGAGCACCTGGCTGCGCTCGGCCGGGCGGGGCTCGCCCGTGCGCCCCTCTTCCCACCGCTCGAAGCCGGCGGCGATCACCGTCACGCGGACTTCCTCCGCCATGGACTCGTCGATGACGTTGCCGAAGATGATGTTGGCGTCGGGGTGCGCCACCCCGTGGATGATCTCCATGGCCTCGTTCACCTCGAAAAGCGTGAGGTCGGGTCCACCGGCGATGTTGACCAGGATGCCGCGGGCGCCCTCGATGGATGCCTCGAGCAAGGGGCTGGTGATCGCCGCTCGCGCGGCGTTCACCGCCCGGCCTTCACCCGATGCCTGCCCGATGCCCATGATGGCGGTGCCGGACGAAGAGAGCACGGTGCGCACGTCGGCGAAGTCGGTGTTGATCTGCCCCGGCACGGTGATGAGGTCGGTGATCCCCTGCACCCCCTGCAGCAGGACCTCGTCGGCCATCTTGAAGGCGTTGACCATGCTCGTCTTGTCGTTGGACACAGTGAGCAAGCGGTCGTTCGGGATCACGATCAGGGTGTCGACCTTCTCCTTGAGGACCTGGATCCCCTTCTCCGCCTGCATGGCCCGGCGACGACCTTCGAAGGTGAAGGGGCGGGTGACCACGCCGATGGTCAGCGCGCCCAGGCCCTTGGCGATCTCGGCGAAGACGGGCGCGCCGCCGGTGCCCGTGCCTCCTCCCTTGCCGGCCGTGATGAAGACCATGTCCGCGCCCTGGATGGCCTCTTCGATCTCGGGCCGGTGCTCCTC
>DATHCF010000373.1:0-22670 GCA_035319705.1 Acidimicrobiales bacterium
ACCGATCGCGCCGCCGGCAGAGCCAGCTGTTCGACCCGCCTGTCCGAGGCCTCCGCCAGCGAACGCCGCAACATCTCGTCGGAGAGCACCCGATGGACGGCGGTGGCGACCAGCGCCGGGTCCTTGGATGGGAGAAGGACGGCGGCTTCGCCAACGGTGTCGGGAACGGCTGCCGCCCCATAGGCGACGACGGGCACCTGCTGCGCCATTGCCTCCACCAACGGGACGCAGAACCCCTCGTGGTCCGACAGGCACACGAACACGTCGGCGCAACTGTAATAGGCGGCAAGCTCGTTGCGGGTGACAGAGCCGGTGAACTCGACGGCCCCTTCCACGTCGAAATCCCGCACCAGTGTCTGCACCGCGTGTGTGTACGACTCACTGATCGACCCTCCGACGACGTGCAACCTCGCCTTGGGGTCATAGGCAGCTCGATAGACGACGAAGGCCTTGACCAGATCGTGCTGCGCCTTGTGGGGAGCCACCTTGCCCACGAACAGCCAGTCGGCTCCTCCTTTCTTCGCCAGCTTCTGGAGCCGGCCGCGGGTTCGAGGGTCTGGCTGCGTCCCCAGCGCGTCGAAATCGATGAGCAGGGGGGCCACGGCAGACCGGGAATACCCGTCGGCGCTCAGCTCGGCGGCGTTGAAGGCAGAGTCCGCCAAGGCGTATAGGCAATCGGACGCCATGGCTCGCATCTGCTCCCGGCCCCAGCGCAACTCTGCGGCGATGGCGGGCTCCCACATGTCGATCAGGTCGGCCGGGGTGATGTTGTGGTAGTCCACGAGCTTGGCCTCTGGCCGATGGGCGAATACGTCTCCCACCCGGCTGCCGATGGACAGCTGGTAGATGAGCAGACGGCCGGCGCTCTCCCTGTCGCCGATGCGTTCGACAGGTATGCCCTGGCGCAGGACGTCTGGTGACGCGTCTGCGTAGTAGATGTCCGACTGCAGGCCCATGGCCCGGATGACCTCACGCAATCCCAGCGTGTGCTGACCGATGGCATCGCGTCCGGCCAGCACCGGGAGGACTTGGTCGATCCGTTGGACGAAGGCCACCGTGCGGCAGTCAGTGAGGGAGCCGGGCTAGGACCACGTACTCGTCCGGGCCCGGGAACACCGGCGCCAGCAGCGAGCCCCACACCTCGCCGTCGACCCCAGACGGTGGCTGAGCCCGGATGGAGGCACCGGGGTCGGCCCCGCCACGGACCACCTGTGTGTCGAGCAGTCCGGCGGCACCGAACAGATAGACCCACGACTCCGCGTGCAGCGGGCGTCCGGGGCTCAGGTCGACCACCACCGGCGACACGCGCCGGGTCCAGGCCTCAGGTGTTTCCGAGACGACGGCCAGCGCCCCCCCCGGCGTGACGGCCACGGCCAATGACTCGATCAGCTGCTGGGTCCTCGCCGTTCCCGGCCACGGGACGACACCGTTGACGAGGGCGCCGGCAAGCGATCCGGGTCCAAGGGAATGCACATGGTCGAGTAGGGTCCCCGGGCGGATCTCCACCCCGGACGCCGCCGCACCGGTCGCATCCGACACGTCGACGCCGTAGGCCCTCACCCCGTGATCGGCGAGCAGCCCGAGCACGTCGACACCGGTACCGCTCACCAGCACGGGCCGGACCCGCCCGGCCATGGCTTCGGTGACGACACCCAACCACCACGGGACTGCGGCCGAACCAGGCGCACCGGCGACGGGCCGGACCTCGAGACGCGTCACCGGCGGGCGCAACTGATCGAGATCGTCCGCCATCAATGTGAGTGAACGGACCACCGCCCTGGCGAAGCGGGTGAACTGGGCGGTGACGAAACGGATGTAGAAACCCATGGCCGAGCGCATCAGGCGCTTCGCCCAGGCTCCTCCCGTCCGCTGCGACTCGACCGGCACCCAGAAATCGATCTCGGCACTGGCTTCGACCTCGGCCACACTGGCACGCAGCCGGGCGCCACGGTCTCCCCGTCCGGGTGTGAGGGCGTCGAACGCCTCGTCCAGGCCGGCGAGGAGGCGCCCGTGCTGGCGGCCAACCACCGTCGCCTCGCGGCTGATCTCGTCGAGGACCGTGTCGACGCCTGACGTCCCTGCGTCGGGGGCGTTCGGCACGGCCAAGGAATATAGCCGTGGGCGTCAGTTGGCGGACGTGATGCGGCCGCTTCGCATCGCCGGGTCAGCGCGTCCGGCCCAGCAAACGGTGACGCAGTGGCCGTAGCACGAATCGCAATGCCGAACCGGCGGGCGAGGCGTACCGGCCCAGGAGGCGGTGGGCCATCCGGGTCACCTGGCGCTCCGCCAGCGCGGCGGCAAACCACAGGCGCGCCCCGTGCTGCCACTCGGAGGGACCGGAGACCGTCACCGTCACCGGGCTCGTTGCCGACGAGCCGGACGCGTCGTGGTGCACGAAGGACCGCAGAGCTCGACGCGCCGCGGCGTAGTCGACCGGTTCGATGACACACTCGGAACCGTCGTCGATCACCACCGATCCGAACCCTCCCATGGCCCATGCCAAGCTGGCGATGGTGGCTCTGCGCTGCCAGGGCCGGCCCCGGACGAACGGCATCCCCGGTTCCGTGCACAGCACTAGTTGCTCCGCACCGGTCAGCCGTCGTAGCCGCCGCAGCGTCCAGCCTGCCCGCCAGCCCACGAGCCTCCCGTAGTGATGAGCGGCCGTCGGACGGGGCGACACGACCGTCACCTCCGCCCCCCTGCCGGTCATGGCCTGCACGACGCCGAGGGTCCTGGCGGCGGCGGCTCCCGGCAGCGGCGGGTAGCTGCCGGCTACGAGGACGCGGTCCATGCCACCGGCCGCAATTCGTCCTCCATGACGTCGAGCACGGCATCCCACGAGTAATTGGCCATCACGTAGCGACGCCCGAGCTCGGCGAGCCGCCGCCGCTCGTCGGGGTCAGCCACCAGACGCCCCAGCACCGAGACGAACTCCCCGGCATCGCCGTACAACACGCCACCCCCCGAACGTTGGCAGTGCCAGGCCACGACCTCGCCCTCGGCCGTGGCCATCACCGGCGATCCCGCCAGCCATGCCTCCATCACCGTACGCGAGAAGCTCTCCATGCGGCTCGGCTGGATATAGGCCAAAGCAGCGGCGAAGGCATTGTCGCGTTCGGCGGAGCTCAGGAAGCCGAGGTCTGTCACCCGACCTTCCAGCGTCGAGGGAACGGCCGCCTTTCCCACCCCGATGCTGACCAGGTCCACGTCCACGCCGGCGGCGACCGATGCCGAGAAGACCTCGAGCAGACTGTCCCAGCCCTTGCCGGGTTCGCGCCGCCCGGCGAACAGGACGAAGGGCCGCTCGATGCCGTGACGCCGCCGGAACCCCTCCGGGTCGTACGAGGCCGGAGGATGAAAGCCTTCGCCGGTCACCACGTGGTGCGCCGCCACCGGACCGAGACGGTGGGCAAGCTCGTGTTCGGGTTCCGACATGAACCACACCGACGCAGGCCGGGACAGCACGGGCTCGAACACTTCCAACCGGGCATACAGCTCGTCGTGCAGACAGGGGATGACAATGGCCCGGTCGGTGACGGCATGTATGCCCACCGACGTGGTCCAGCTGAGATAGGGCGAGAACACCACCGCCTCGAAGCCGGGCCCGAACCGCACCAGGTGGTGGAACAGGTCGGGCGCCCGGAACTGGAAGCCCATCCAGCTGAGCTGCTCGTCCACGCTCGGCACAGTGCCCGCCTCGATGCGGTCCTGCGCTCTGCGCCCGATGCCGGAGAGGTCGCACACGGTCGGGAACCGGTGCACCACGAGCCCGTCCTCCACCGACCGACCCGCTGGGAGCACGTTCTTCCACGTGTAATGGTCCACCGCGCAGGTACTGAGGATCTCCACTTCCCAGCCACGAGCCACCAGTCCCAGGGCGATCTCACGGATGACGGTTTCCGCACCGCCCACGACAGCCTCGCCGTAGCGAGGACAGACGAAAGCGACCCGGCCCGGGGGGGCTGCGGACCCTCGGCTGACCTGATCACGAGTCAACCGAAACTGGCAGCGCGGATGTCGGCTTGGACGTTCATGGTGACGAGGCCGACGGTCCTCCCCATGTTCAACGTCTCGAAGCGTGCGGCATTCTCGCGACGGTCGTAGAATATTCCGCCGGTATTCGCCACGTCGATCGTCACGCTGAAGGGGCCACCGAGAAGCGGAATGTCTTCGACGGTGAAGTCCACCCGGCCCGGGCCGGCCGGCACCCGGCTGGACAGGCCGAGGATGTCGGTATTCGTCCCGAACACGAGGTCGTCACCTGCGTCGCGGATCTGGATCCCGAACACCACGTCGTCGAGGGGTTGCAGCGCCTCGAACGCCACCTTGATGGTGAGCGATTCACCCGGACGCAGATAGTCGCGCGACCCACTGCCGGCGTGCTCGAGGTCCACGGCGGTCACCAGAATCGGCCGACTCTGGGTCGTGGCGGACGGCTCGTCGGCTGTGACGGTCGCCTCCTCCTCGGCCAGAAGATGGTTGTGATAGAGGTGAATGGCCTCGCCGGCGCTGCCCATTCCCAGCATCTCCCCCGAGGCCAGGACCAAGGCCCGGTCGCAGATCTGCCGCACCATCTCTGGCGAGTGGGTCACGAAAAGGAGGGTACGGCCGTCGCGTTGGAACGACCTGATGCGATCGAGGCACTTGCGCTGGAAGTTCTCGTCTCCCACGGCCAGGACCTCGTCGATGACGAGCACATCGGGATCGACGTTCACGGCCACGGCGAACCCGAGGCGAACGTACATACCCGAGGAGTAGTACTTCACCTGGTTGTCGATGAACTGCTCGAGCTCGGCAAAGGCCACGATCTCGTCGAAACGGCGTTCAACTTCCCTGGTGGAGAGACCGAGCAACGAAGCGTTCAGGAAGATGTTGTCCCTACCCGATAGCTCGGGCTGGAACCCGGCTCCGAGCTCCAGGAGGGCGGCCAGCTTGCCCCGCAGGACGACCTGTCCCTGAGTCGGCTGGAGGATCCCCGACACGCATTTGAGCATCGTGGACTTGCCCGACCCGTTGCGTCCCATGATTCCCACGCTCTCGCCCTCTCGAACCGAGAACGACACGTCGTGCAAGGCCCAGAAGTCCTCATAGGGATTCCGGCCGACGTGCAGCACGCGTTCCTTCAAGGAGTAGTACTTCTCCTTGTACAGACGAAAACGCTTCGAGACGTCGACGACGTCGACCGCCACTATCCCACTCACCGTACTCAGAGCTCCTCGGCGAAGTTCCCTTCGAGCCGGCCGAAGACCTTCATGGCGCCCAGGAAGAGCACGGCCGACACGGCGAGGACGATCACGTCCGATCGCAAGTACCACATCGTCCCGTATGTGGCCAGCACCGGCTGCACCTTGTGGGTGACCGTCGAGATCGGATGGTTGAGGTTGTAGAAGACCCGTTGGAAGGTCATGACCACGGGGACGATCGGGTTGGCGAAGTACAGCCAGATCAGATGCGTGCCCGGAATGCCGAAGATCCGATGTTTCTCGAGCTTGTCGTGAACTTCGTACAACGAGTAGATGCCGGGCGCGGCCCAGAACCACGCCATCAAGACCACCTCGACGAGATGCTGGGTATCGCGCAAATAGACGTTGACCGCGGAGAAGAACACCGCCAGTGCAGCTGCGAACATGACGATGGCGGTGAGAGCGGGGACGAGGAGCCAGAGATCCGGCCAATCCGGGCGGTGCCAGAAGGCAAGCATGAAGGCGATCAGCACGAGCGACTGGAAGAGAAAGAATACGACCGAGGTGCCCACCGAAGCCAAAGACAGGATCTCGCGGGGAAATGCCACTTTCTTCACAATGCCGGCGTTCATCACCACCACCCCGGTGGCCGACTGCACGGCGGTCTGGAAGAGGTTCCAGACCACCATGGCGGCGAACATGTAGATGACGAAGTCCGGTATCCCGTTGGGGAGGAAGAACGTGAACAGGATCCAGAAGACGGCCAGGTTCAGTGCGGGATTGAGCATCGACCACAGGAACCCCAGGAAGGAGTTCTTGTACTTGACCTTGATCTCCTTGCGCACCAGGAACGTGAACAGCTCTCGGGTGTCCCACAATTCCTTCATGCGCGCCCACAGGCGCACCCGGGCGGAGACGACCCGGGTGGACTTGGGCCCGCGGGCTGCCGCCAGGGCCGAGCGGGTCTCCAATCGGACCCGGCGTGCCTCACCGGACTCCTCCGTTCCGCTCAGCTGCTCTTCGACCGCGGGCCCACCGGGGTCTTCGAGGCCGAGGGCGGGCTGGACATCGCTCAACCCATCGCTCCCTGCACGAATCCTCGGGTCAGCGAGCCGCCCGAGCAGCCGAGTGCTCGATCACCCGGTCGATGAAACCATACTCCCGGGCTTCGTCAGCGGTGAACCACCGGTCGCGGTCGGAGTCCGCTTCGATGCGCTCCACCGGCTGTCCTGTGTGAAAGGCGATCCGCTCGGCCATCATGCGCTTCAAGTAGACGATCTGCTCGGCCTGGATGGCGATGTCGGCCGCTTGCCCCTGCATCTGACCCGACGGCTGGTGCATGAGGATGCGGCTGTGCGGCAGGGCGAAACGCTTGCCCTCGGCTCCCGCACACAACAGGAACTGACCCATGGAGGCAGCCAGGCCCACGCAGATGGTGCTCACGTCGCAGCTGACGTACTGCATGGTGTCGTAGATGGCCAACCCGTCGGTCACCGATCCACCCGGGGAATTGATGTAGAGGGCGATGTCCCGGTCGGAGTTCTCGGCTGCCAGTAGCAGCAGTTGGGCGCACACCATGTTGGCCACCGTCTCGTCGATGGCGGTGCCCAGGAAGATGATGCGCTCCTTGAGCAGGCGCTGGAAGACGTCGGCCGAGGCCGCGTCGGGGATGGTGGTGCGCATGAAGGCCGGGACCGGGTTCGCTTCCATGGGCGGAAGGCTATCGGGGAGCCGCAGCCCTGCCGTTTCACACCACTAGTCTCATGGGGCCGGCCGGAGGTCCAAGGCCGGGCCCGCGGGCGTGGCGGAACCGGTAGACGCGCCGGGTTTAGGTCCCGGTCCCTTCGGGGGTGGGAGTTCGAGTCTCCCCGCCCGCACGCCAGGCGCGCTTGGCCGTCTGCAGCCTTCAGCCGGCGGCCGTTCCGGAGCTCGAGGCCGGGCCGGGGGCGGTCCCGGAGGCAGGCCGGCGGGGCGCTCTGCCGGCCGCCGGGGCCTTCGTCGTGGAGAGGGGCTTGACCACGCCGTGGGCGGTGCCCTCGAGGAGCAGCTCCCGCAGCCGAGCCCGTTCGGGTCCGTCGAGCTCGGCGATGGCCGAGGCGAACACCCCGGGCGCCACCGCCGCGTGCACCAGGCGCAGGACCCGTCGCAGCAGCTCGAGGTCGTCTTCGGACGACGACGGGCCGGAGGGCGCCGAACCGATCGGCATTGTCGTGGTGGGCGCGCCGTCGGGATGCACCGACGACGGGTGGACAGCGGCGGCCAGGATCAGCCCGCTTCGAGTCGCCGCTTCTTCGACCGCTTGGCGCAGCAGCGGACCCGGCAACGAGAGCTCGCTGCCCGACCAGTCGGCCAACGGCGCCAACTGTTGCGCCAGGCGCAACAGTGCGCGCCGGTCCTCGGAGACCGCCGAGCGCGAGACCATCAAGCCGGTGCCCTTGTGCACCAGTCGCCACTGCCCACCGGCAGCGCGCGTCAGTACGAGACCGTTGACCCCGGTCTCGAGGACATCGGCATCCACCACCTGCTCGCCAGGCGGAACCTCAGCAGGCATAACCCAAGATCGTACTGCCGGGACGTCGTCTTGAGCCCGGGTACTCAGTGCGCGAACAGGTGGTAGCCGGCATACGCCCAGGCCAGGACCAAGATGATCCGCGCCGGACGAGGACTCGTGACGAGGCGCAGGAACTGCTCGGCGTTGGCCACCCGGCCCCCCGAGCGCCGCGCCAGCTGGTCCACCACCACAGCGGCGCCGACCACTACCAGCCAGAAAGCCACCCCCGCCGCCCTGCTGTCGGGCAGCAACAGCGCCGTGACGACGGCGGGCGCCACTCGCCACTGGTGCACGAACCCCCCGCCGACGACCAGCGCGCCGGTCGCCACGCGCCCTGCCGTCCCCTCGCCGGTGTCCGTCGCCGTGCGATGTCCACCACCGCCGCCCCCGCCGAGCGGTGTACGCGCTCTGGTCATCCCGTAGCCCACGCCGACCGCCATCCACACGAGCAACATCGCCGCGTTCATGGGACGGAACGCCTGTGTCAGCGCGCTGATGGTCAGATGCGCGCGGTACCGTCCGGTGTCGATCCCCAAGGCGTCCCAGGCCGCTGCCACCGCCATCAGCACCAGCCAGGGCGACACACCGGCCCACACCAGCCGCCGTGGACGGCCGGGCGCCGGCCACCGGTCGCCGGCGGGCTCGAGGCGGAGCCCCGGGTGGCGCCGGTGCCGGCCCTGCCACAGCAGCAGGTCCACCACCACCACCGCCGCCAGTGAGAAGGCCCAGGTGACACGGGCAGCAGTGGTGGCCCGGTGGAACCCGCTCACCCATCCGCACCAGGCCAGCACGGCCACGACCGCACCGGTCACCGCCGCCCGGGACCGGAAGCTGGTCATCGGTCCATCTTGGTCGCTGCCGTGAACTGCCATCATGGCCGCGTGTCGGCCGACCCACACTCGTCCGGGGTCCGCCATCGGCGACTCGGGGCAATCGAGGTGCGGGCCCTGCGGCCGGAGGAGATGGCCGGCGCCGCCGGCGCCGCCGCCCGGGCGCTGGAGGACGATCCCGCTTCGGTGGCCTGCTACGGCGACGACCCGCTCGTGCGCCTCGACGCCACCCACGGCCTCTTCGTCGAGCTGTTCGACCGCGCCGTCGTGCCGCAGTACGGCGCCGTGCTGGGACGCCTGGTACTGGGTGTGGCCGGCATGCTGCTGCCGGGGACCTGCGTGGGAGCGGTGATGGGGCCGTACGTCGGCGCCACGTTGTCAGCGCCGGTGCCGCCGGTGGGCGACCCGAGCAGGCCCATGGTGCTGTGGGCCACGTGGGCGGCGCACGACCTGCCCGAGGAGCACTGGCACATCGGCCCCGTCGGCGTGGAGCCCGCCTACCAGGGCACGGGCATCGGCAAGGCGGTCATGGGCGAGCTGTGCCGGTATCTCGACGACGGCGGGCATGTCGGATGGCTCGAGACCAACAAGGAGCGGAACGTGCGCTTCTACTCGGGCCTCGGTTTCGAGCTCGTCGACGAGGCCAGCGCGCTCGGCGTGCCGAGCTGGTTCATGCGCCGCGATCCCCGCGGAGGGTGAAGGCGGGCCATCGCCGCCCCGTGCTTGCCCAGCCGGCGGCACCGCCACATGGCGCGGCCGGCGGCGCGAGGGTCCTCAGCCGCCGCCGTCGACGGTGATCACCTGGCCGGTGACGTACCCGGCGTCGTCCGAGCACAGAAAACGCACCACCGAGGCGACGTCCTCCGGCCGGCACACCCGGCCGAACGGCGCGCCGGCGTCGAGCGCGGCGATGTCTTCCACCCCCATGGCCGCCTTCACCAACCGCCGCCCCATCTCGGTGGCCACCAAGCCGGGAGCGACGACGTTCACGTGGATGCCGTGGCGCCGCTCCTCCTTGGACAAGGTGACGGCCAGCGCCTCCAAGGCCGCCTTGGCCATGTTGTAGGGCGCGCCGTTGGCCGCCAGCATGCGTGCGGCCACGCTCGAGACGAAGACCACGTCGCCGCGCGGCCTGCTGCGCAGGGCCGGCACCAGCTGTCGGCAAAGAAGAAAGGCCGACAACGCGTGGACGCGAATGACCCGCTCCACCTCGGCCGGGTCGGTGTCCACCACCGACTGCCCCCGGCTGGCGATGCCGGCAGCGTGGACCAACACGTCGAGGTGCCCGAAGTGGGCCAGTACCGAGCCGGCCAACGACTCGACCTCCTCGGGGACGTCCACCGATCCCTGTACGGCGATGGCGCGGCGTCCGGTGGACTCGATCTCGGCCACGGCGGACGCCGCCGCGTCGGCGTCGCGGCGGTAGTTGACCGCCACGTCACACCCGTCGGTGGCCAGGGCCAGCGCACAGGCCCGGCCGATGCCGCGGCTGCCGCCCGTCACCAGAGCGACCCGGCGCTCGCTCATCGCAGCGGCCGGAACACCGGGATGGAGAAACCTTCGCCGATGTCCTCGAAGTCGACCACCGAAGCGGGCCGCACGCAAGCCTCCCGGATTGCACCGCGGCCCGGGCATCGGCCATGCTGCCCGGGTTCCTGACCGGCGTCAACGGGACGGCCGGCCCGGCGGCGCTGTCCGCCACCCCGAGGAGGTTGAGACCAGATGGGCATGCTCGACGGCAAGGTGGCCATCGTCACCGGCGCGGGCCGGGGCATCGGACGGGCCGAGGCCCTGCTGCTGGCGGAGGAGGGGGCCAAGGTCATCGTCAACGACGTGGGCGCCTCGCGCGCCGGAGAAGGCGCCGACCAGTCGCCCGCCGAGCAGACGGTCACCGACATCACGACCGCCGGAGGCGAGGCCGTCTTGAACGCCGACGACGTGAGCTCCTGGAAGGGTGCCGAGAGCCTCGTCCAACTGGCCGTCGACACCTGGGGCAAGCTCGACGTGCTCGTCAACAACGCCGGCATCCTCCGGGACAAGATGAGCTTCAACATGGACGAGTCGGACTGGGACGACGTCATCCGGGTTCACCTGAAGGGCCACTTCGCCATGTCGCACTTCGCCGCTGTCCACTGGCGCAACCGGTCCAAGGCGGGTGAGGAGGTCTCCGGGCGGATCATCAACACCGCCTCCGAAGCGGGACTGTTCGGCAACGCCGGACAGGCGAACTACGGCGCGGCCAAAGCGGGCATCGCGGCGATGACCATCATCCTCGGACGGGAACTGGCCCGCTACGGGGTGACGGTGAACGCCATCTCCCCCAGAGCGCGCACCCGCATGACCGAGGACCTCTTTGGGGAAATGGCAAAAGTTGAGGAGGGCAAATTCGACGCCTTCGCTCCCGAGAACGTGGCTCCGCTGGTAGCCTTCCTGGCCAGCGACGAAGCGGGGGACATCAACGGTCAGAACTTCGTGGTCTTTGGGGGGTCCGTATGGGTGATGCAGGGATGGAAATCAGCCGGCGAGCTCAGCCGCCAAAGCCGGTGGACGCCGAAGGAGCTCGCCGACAACAGAAAGACGCTGTTCGCCGACCACGATCCCGGGCTGCCACCGTTCAGCTTCTGAGCCCACTGCCGGCGCGCTCGCCGGCGCGGACCTGGCTTTTGGCCGCCGGACTGGCCGGCCTGGCCGTGGCGTCAACCGCCTGTGGCAGCTCCACCCCCACCCCCACCGCCGCCGCCAGCCGCGCCCCGATCGGCGCCGTGTACCAGAGCCTGTTCGACTTCTCCGCCCACCACACGCTGGCCCAGATGGAGGCGGACATCCAGGGCGGCACGGCGCTCAAGTCGGCACTCCAGGAGGGAGCCTCTTCGTCGTTGGCCAGCGGGGTCAGCGGGGCGACCATCAACTCCCTGTCGATCCCCTCGAGCTCGGCGTGCAGCACCGCCAAGGTGCCGGCGCCGTGCGCCAAGGTCAACTTCGACATCATGGCCGGCACCACGGCGGTGGCCTCGGGCGAGACGGGATATGCCACCTACTCGAGCGGCAAGTGGCAGGTGGCCAAGGTCACCATCTGCAGCCTGCTCGACGCCATGTACAGCGTGGAAGGTAACTCCGGCACGCCGCCCGGCTGCCCCAGCTCGTCCTAACCCACCGGCGTCGACGAGGTAGGACGCCGGTCAGCTCCTGCTGGGGAGGGAGGCGGTGGCCTCGCCCACCACCTTCACCTCGCCCTCGGCGTTCTCCAGGCTGCACTCGACGTCGACCAGCTTCTGGCCGCCGTCCTCACGCTTGGATTTCACCACGATCCTGGTGCGCAGCTCCTCGCCCGGCCACGTCTGGCGGCTGAAGCGCACCTGGAAGCGGGTGAGGGTGCCGACGCCCAGGTAGTCGGTCAGCGCCGTGCCCACCAGGCCCATGGAGAACATGCCGTGGCCGAACACGCTGGGCTGACCGGCCTTGGTGGCGAGGATCTCGTCGTGGTGCATGGGGTTGAAGTCGCCGGAAGCACCGGCGTAGCGAACCAGGTCGGTCCGGGTGAGCGTGTGGGTCGTGGCCGGCGCCTCGTCACCCTCGTTCACGTCCTCGAAGTACGTCGTCATCGTCCGATCTCCTCGCTGGGGTTCTCAGTTCCCGGCCGTCCCGTCTGTGCCTTCGTCTGCCTCTCGGTCATCGTTCGAGTGCCGCAGCTTGGGCGGCCTGCAGCGGCCCTGTCAAGCCCTCGACGGGCGGGCCGGGTGGCGTGGTGCCGGTTCGTCCTTTTCATGCGGGTGGCTCGGGATCGCGCGGTAAGCCGAGGATCCGCTCGGCGATCACGTTGCGCTGCACTTCGCTCGTGCCGCCGGCGATGGTGAGACAACGCGTGGAGAGAAAGCCGCGGCTCCACTGCCGGCCCTCACCTTCGGTGGTGGCGCCCTCCGGCCCGAGCAGCACCAGCCCGAGCTCCTGCACACGCTGCTCGTGCTCGGCCCCGAGGAGCTTGCGCACGCTCGCCTCCGGCCCCGGCTCGACACCCGACACCGAGCGCAGCGTGGTGCGAGCTTCGAGGACGGCCACGGAATGGGCCTCGGCCAAAAGCCCTCCCACCTCGTCGAGCACCACCGGGTCGGGCTGTTCGGGGAGCGATCCGAGGATCCACTCGATGCCGAAGCCGAAAGTGGCGCCCGAGGCCATCGACACGCGTTCGTTGGCCAGCGTGGTGCGCGCCAGCCGCCATCCGTCGTTCACCTCGCCCACCACGCAGTCGTCGGGCACGAACACCTCGGTGAAGAACACCTCGTTGAACAGCGTGTCCCCCGTGATCTCGCGCAGCGGCCGCACCTCGATTCCCGGGCTGCGCATGTCCACCAGGAAGTAGGTGATGCCCCGGTGCTTGGGCGCCGAGATGTCGGTGCGCGCCAGGCAGATGCCCCAGTCGGACTTCTGCGCCATCGACGTCCACACCTTCTGGCCGGTGAGCGACCATCCGTCCACCGCCCGTTCGGCCCGCATGGACAGCGAGGCGAGATCCGATCCCGCTCCGGGCTCGCTGAAGAGCTGACACCAGACGATCTTGCCCAGCAGGCTCGGGACCACGAACCGTTCCTGCTGGGCGGGCGAGCCGTGGGCGATGATGGTCGGCAGCGCCCAGGCACCCACCGCCAGATGCGGACGACGTACCCCGGCGGCGGAGAGCTCCTGGTCGATGACGATCTGTTCGAGCGCGTCGGCATCGCGACCCCACGGCGGCGGCCAGTGCGGGACGAGGAGGCCGGTGTCGACCAGCGCCGCACGCCGGGCCTCGGACCCCTCGGCCTGACGGACCCTGCCGACCAGCTCGGCGATGGCCGGTCGCACGGCCTCGGCTTCGGGGGGGAGCGCGGTGTCGAGCTCTCGCCTGCCGCCCGCCCGCGCCGCTTCCGCCGCTCGGCGCCGCAACCGTTCGGAGCCCCCGAGGAGCTGGCGGAGTGAGAGCGCGCGGCGCAGGTGCAGGTGGGCGTCGTGCTCCCAGGTGAAGCCCATCCCGCCATGTAGCTGCACACAGTCCTCGGCGCACCTCACATATCCGTCGAGCGCCAGCGCCCCGGCCAGCACCGCCGCCAGCTCGGCCTGGGCCACGTCCCCGCTGTCGCCGGCGCGCGCCGCGTCCCAGGCCGCGGCGGTGACCTGTTCGACGGTCACCAACATGTCCGCCAGCCGGTGCTTCACCGCCTGGAACTGACCGACGGGCCGGCCGAACTGGCGGCGGTGCACGGCGTGATCGGCGGCTGCCTCCAGGCACCACCGCGCTCCACCGGCGCACTCGGCCGCGCCGAGCACCACGGCCAGGCGACACACGTCCTGCGTCGACAGCGACGGAAGCTGGCGGTCCGGCGCCACCACCGCACCGGCCGCCGATATGCAGCCCACCCGACGGATCAGATCGAGACTCGGCAGCTCGGCGCGTTCGACACCCGGCAGCTCGAGATCGAGCGCCGCCCACATGGCCTGCTCGCCGGGCACCTCGAGCTCGACCAGGCACAGCTGCGCCGTCGTGGCCCCAACCACCGGCCGCAGCTCTCCGTCGACCTGCAAGGCGCCATCGGCGCGCCGGCAGGCCCGCAGTGCGCCGGCCCCCGGCAGCGACACCGTGGCCGGAAGCGTTCCGTCGGCCAACGGTGGCAGCAGCTCCTTGGACGGCGCGTCCTCGCTGCCCTGCAGGGCGGCGGCTGCCAGCATGCTCCACATCCAGGGCCCGGGCAGACAGGCCCTGGCCAGCTCCTCCACCACCACCACCAGCTCGGCCAGGCCGTAGCCCTGACCGCCGTGCTCGTCGGCCACGTGCAACGCCAGCCACCCGTGGGCGGCCAGCTCGTCCCAGAATTCCGGCAGCATCTCGCGCTCGGCGTCGAGGCCCGCTCGAGCCAGGTCCCGGACGCCACGATCCGCCACCCAGCGCTCCACCGTCCGGCGAAGCTCTTCGTGCTCGTCTGCGATCCCGATGGGCATGGCGTTCCTCGTGCCGCCGGACGTCCGCCACGGCAATCCGGTCGTTCTCTGACGACGACGTCAGGTCGCAAACGTTACGCCCGTCACCGCTGCCCACACCACATGGCCGATGTCGCCCGGCGATTGGCAATAAGGTCGATCCGGTGGGCGAGCCAGAAGCGGAGCGCGATCTCCCGAGCGGCGCCGGTGCACCTGATGGTGCCGGGGCGGCTCCGTCCTCGGCGACGGAGAACGGCGAGGAACAGGCCACCGACGGTCTCGACGAGGGGCCGCAGTGGCGCATCGACGACCTGGCCCGCCTTTCCGGCACCACCGTCGACACCATCCGTTTCTACCAGCGCGAAGGGCTGCTGCCCCCCGCCACGCGACAGGGACGCAGCTTGGCCTACGGGCCGGTTCACCTCGAACGCCTCGAGCGCATCCGCGACCTGCAAGCCCGCCACTTCACCCTGAAGGGGATCCGGGCGCTGGCCGAGGAGGGCCGGCTGCAGATGCTCGATCGGCTCTTCGTGACCAATCGCCGCAGCTTCACCGCCGAGGAGCTGGTGGCGGAGTCCGCCCTCGATCCGGAGCTGGCCGCGCAACTGCGCCGGGCGGGCATCCCCCGCCCGCCCGAGACGCATGGGGCACTGGCCTACGACGGCGACGACCTGGCCGTGCTGTCGAGCCTGCGCGCCTCGCTCGGCCGCGGCATGCCGGTGGCGGTGGCGCTGTTCCTCGCCGCTCTGTACGACCGCCACATGGAGGCCCTGCGCAAGGAGCTCTACGACGCCTTCGCCATCGGCGCCACCGGGCCGGGGCCGGCGCTGGACGACGAGGACCTCGACGCCTTTCGGACGCTGGCCGGCAACGACATCGACGCCTTTCTGGACGACTCGTGCGTGTTGCTCGAGTACCTCCACCGCCGCGGTGTGCAGAGCCTGGTGCTCGAGGCCATGCAACTGGCCGACGCCGTGGGCGGCAGCTCCCGGCGCCTGAGCCGCTGAATCAGAAGATGCCGATGAGGTGGTCGATCGACCACACCTGCCAGCCGTGCAATCCGAGCACCACCACGGCGGCCAGGACCATCATCAGGTTCTGCCCCTGCTCGGCCCAGTCGTGGATCATCAGCACGAAGTAGGTGAGGTTGAGGGCGATGCTGGCGAAGGCCGCCACCGGGGTGAGGAACCCGAAGGTGAGCCCGAGCCCCAGCGAGAGCTCCGCTCCGAGGACCACGAAGGTCATGGCCTTGGGATGGGGCCGCACCAGCTTGTCGAACCCGGCGCGCACCACCGGCCAGCGGTGTTTGGCGGCGATGTCGCCCGCCCAGTTGATACCGGCCTGACGCTTGATCCACGCCGTCAGATTCTTGTGGCGGAAGCTCTCCAGCCACCACAACCCGAGGCCGATGCGCAGCACCGCCGCCCAGACGGCCGCACTGGCCAGCGAGGTGTGGACCGACTGCACGGGCAGGAGCAGGGTGGCGTCGAGCTTCAGAGGCGATGGATGACGTTGAACCGGGTGGTGACCACCGGCTCGCCGGTCTTCTCGTCCTTCCAGGCCGTCTCGGTGACGACGAAGGTCATCGTCTTGCCCTTGGACTCCTTGGTGTAGGCGTCGACCACTTTGCCCTCGCCGACGAGCACATCGCCGACGAACACCGGACGGTGGTACTCGAAGGACTGCTCGCCGTGGAGGATGAGCCCTCCTTTGGCCATGAGCGGCCCGATCACCTCGCCCATGGCGTTGCCCGAGGGGACGTCGTCCGGCTGTACCTCGGGGAACTGTCCCCAATTGGTCATCACGAAGGCGAAGGTGGGTGGAGCCGGAATGGCGGGGAACCCGGCTTCGGCCGCCGCCCGGGCATCACGGTAGACCGGGTTGTCGTCGCACACGGCGGTGGCGAAATTGGTCACCGCCGAACGCTCCACCACCACCGTGGCCTTGCTTGTCGGCTTGCCGACGATCTTCTTCAGGTCCTCGTCGCTCATCTGCTCCTCGCACTCCGCAGTGACCCAGCTGACCGCGTCCGGCGCCGGGCCGATTCGTGGCGTCACCCTAGTGAAGCCCCTCGGCGGCGGCCAGAAGCGAGCCGACCGGCGGCTGCGACCGGCGGTGGGAGATGCCGGTCCGGGTCAGGGGCCGGCGCTGCGCAAGCCCACCGCCAGTGCCCGAAAGGCCCGGCCGCGGTGCGAACAGGCATGCTTCTCGGCCGGACTCATCTCGGCGAAGGAGCGCCCGTCGCCCCCGTCGGGGACGAACACCGGGTCGTATCCGAAGCCGCCCTCGCCTCGCCGACCGGGGGCGATGGTGCCGTCCACCTTTCCCTCGGCCACCACCTCCCGCCCCCCGGCGAAGCGCGCCACCGCCACGGTGCGAAAGCGCGCCCGGCGCTGGTCGGGCCCGGTGGCGCCTACCTCGGCCAGGGCGGCCAGCAGCTTGGCCACGTTCTCGGCGTAGCTGGCGTGCTCGCCGGCATAGCGCGACGAATACACGCCGGGGGCGCCGCCGAGGGCCTCCACCTCGAGCCCCGTGTCGTCGGCCATCGCGGCGATCCCGGTGGCCCGAAGCAGCGCGTCGGCCTTCAGTCGGGCGTTGTCCTCCAATGTCTCACCCGTCTCCTCCACCTCGCCGATCTGCTCGGGGCGGGGCAGAAGCTCGACCGCCTGTCCGAGCTCGGCCTCCAAGATCGCCGCGATCTCCGATGCCTTGTCCCTGTTGGCGCTGGCCATCACGAACCGCATCCTCGGCGGTCCGGCGCCGTTGCCGGCGCGCCGGCCTCCGTCGCTCACCTCGGGCGCGGTGCGTCGGCCAGCACCACCTGCTGTTCGGACAGCAAGCCGGCGATGCCCGATTGCGCCAGCCCGAGCATCTCGTCCAGCTCCGATCGCGAGAAGGCCATACCTTCGGCCGTTCCCTGCACTTCGACGAAGCGGCCGGACCCGGTCATGACCACGTTCATGTCGACCTCGGCCCGGAAGTCCTCGGCGTAGTCGAGGTCCAGCACCGGCACGGCGTCCACGATCCCCACCGACACCGCCGCGCACGCATCGCTGAGCGGATGCGCCCGGAGCTGGCCTTTCTGCATCAGACGGGTGAAGCAGTCGTGCAGCGCCACATAGGCGCCACAGATGGAGGCGGTGCGGGTCCCCCCGTCGGCCTGCAGCACGTCGCAGTCCACCGTCACCTGCAGCTCCCCCATGGCGACCAGGTCGGTGACGGCGCGCAGCGAGCGGCCGATCAGCCGTTGGATCTCCTGGGTGCGGCCCGACTGGCGGCCCTTGGCCGCCTCACGGTCGACGCGCTCGGCGGACGACCCCGGCAGAAGCGAGTACTCGGCCGTCACCCATCCCTTGCCGCCACCACGCAGCCACGGTGGGATCTTGTCCTCCACCGAGGCCGTGCACAGCACCATGGTGCGGCCCATCGACACGAGCACCGAGCCGGCGGCCAGCTCGGTGAAGTCGCGGGCGAAGGAGACGGGCCGCAGCTGGTCCACCCGGCGTCCGTCCGGCCGCAGCCGGCGGTCCTCGGCCGCTGTCTGGCTCACAGCGAGAATCCCGTCCCGACAGCGGCGGCGTCGACGCGGCCGCCGAAGGAGTCGGCGGCCTCGGCCAGCACCGCCGGCGCGGCGATGGTGGCCCAACGATGGGTGATCACCAGCCGCCGCGCCCCGGCCTGCCGGGCCGCTCGACCTGCCTGACGTCCGCTCATGTGGATCTGGTGCTCCGCCTCGTGGTCCTTGGTGAAGGTGGCCTCGCACAAGGCCAGGTCGAGGCCCGTGCCGAGCGACTCGAGCGCCCACCCCGGACCGGAGTCGGCAGAGTATCCCAGCACACCACCGCCGGGGCTCTCGATGCGCACGCCCAGTGTCACCGGCGGGTGGTCGGTGCGCGAGAAGCGAAGGTGCAGCCCGCCGATCTCGGCGCTGTCGCCGTCGCCGAGCTCGCGCCAGTCGAGAACGCCGTCGATGTCCTGCGCCAGGCGCTCTCGGATCCCGGGCGCAGCCAGCACCGGAATGGGCTCGCCGTGGAAGTCCATGGTCCAGCGCGCCGCGGTCACCACGGCCTCGAGGTCGAACCAGTGGTCGGCGTGCTCGTGGCTGAGCACGATGCCGCGCAAACCCATGGGATCGGTGAACTGCTGAAGCGTGGCGAAGGTCCCCGGGCCGGCATCGAGCCAGAGCGCGGTGCCGAGCGACCAGTCGCGCACGAGATACCCGCTGCCGGCGCCGCCGGGACCGGGGTGGCTGCCGTCGCAGCCGAGCACCGTCAGGGTGAGCGAGCTCACAAAGTGGCGGCGTCGGGACCGGCCTGGGGCGACGGCGCCCGGTCGGCCACCGGCTCGGGCTCCGGCCAGTCGACCCTGCCCACGTCACCCAGCTCCTCGCCGAACAGCCGGCTCCCGACCTCCCGGAACCACTCCACGTCACCGGAAGAGAAGAACTGCAGCGATCCGGGCCCGCTCCCGCGCCGCAAGCCGTCGCGCCGCAGCACGTCGCGCACTTCGAAGGCCGTCTCGTCGGCCGACGACACCAGCACCACATCGCGGCCCACCACGTCGGCGATGGTGCGCGCCAGGAACGGATAGTGGGTGCAGCCGAGCAGAAGGGTGTCGATCTGCCCGTCGCGAAGTGGCGCCAGCAGCCGTTCGACCAGAACCGTCACCTGGTCGGACGAGGTTTCGCCGCGTTCCACGAACTCGACGAAACCGGGACAGGCGGCACACACCAGCTCGATTGGGGTGGGCAGGGCGGCAATGGCCTCCTGGTAGGCGCCCGAAGCCACGGTGCCCACCGTGCCGATCACCCCCACCCGCCGGTTGCGGGTGGCCTTGGCCGCCGCGCGCGCTCCGGGCTCGATCACCCCCACCACCGGCACGGGAACCTGTCGGCGCAGCACGTCGAGGGCGGCGGCCGAAGCCGTGTTGCAGGCCACCACCAGCAGCTTCACGTCGTGCTCGTCCACCAGCCACCGCGAGATCTGCACGGCGAAGGCCCGGACCTCGGCCAGGTCTCGCGGCCCGTAGGGGTACCGGCCGGTGTCGCCCACGTAGACCAGGTCCTCGTCGGGTGCGAGGTCGACGACGGCCCGGGCCACGGTGAGCCCGCCGAAGCCGCTGTCGAACATGCCAATGGGCCGCTCGTCCACTGCGGTGCAGGCTACGCCGCGGCGACACCGGGCCCGCCGACCTGCCACCGTGCCGGTACCACAGGGGCAGACACCCTCGAGCTCGTCTACTTCGGGCTCAGCCCAACGGCAGCTGCGGGGCGTCGGCCAACGAAGGTGCTCCCCGCCGCCGGGTGCCGGGGGCGAAGACCTGCTCGGGCAGGAACGACCGCACGTGGTGCTCCCCGGGGCCGCCCCCCACCACCTCGACCGACTCCGTCCCGTTGCGGAGGTTGCGCACATGGGCGACGAACCGCCAGCTGGCGCCGCGCACGGAGAGGCCGGCGATGTCGACCACGTCCCCCGGCCGCAGCCCGCTCCACGACTCGCTGCGCAGGAGATGACCGGGGCCCGCCGTGACCTTGCTCCGGCGCCGGCGCGTCACCACGTCAAAAGTAGATGGTGCGCTTGGCCCGCTCGGTGACCTCGTCGATGTCGTCGGTCCAGGCGCCGGTGGACAGGTACTTCCATCCGCCGTCGGCCGAGACCACCACGATCACGCCCTGGTCGATCTGCTGGGCACATCTGGCGGCGCCGGCCATGGCCGCTCCCGACGAGATCCCGGCGAAGACGCCCACTTCGGCCAGCCGTCTCGTCCACTCGATCGACAGCCTCGGGCCGACCACCGTCTTGCGGTCGAGCAGCTCGGCCCCGCCCAGCTCGGTGAAGATGGGCGGGATGTAGCCGTCGTCCAGGTTGCGCAGCCCGTCGACCATCTCGCCGGCCGGCGGCTCGACCGCCCACACCTGCACCGCCGGGTTGCGTTCCTTCAGGTACCTGCCCACGCCGAGCAGCGTGCCCGAGGTGCCGAGCCCGGCCACGAAGTGGGTGATCTCCGGGCAATCGCGCCAGATCTCCGGCCCCGTCCCTTCGTAGTGGGCCCGGGGGTTGGCCGGGTTGGCGTACTGATAGAGGAAGACCCAGTCCGGGTGCTCGCCGGCCATGCGCTCGGCCATGCGCACCGCCCCGTTGGACCCTTCCGAGCCCGGGGACTCGATGATCTCCGCCCCCCACACCTCGAGCAGCTGCCGGCGCTCCACCGACACGTTGGCAGGGAGCACCACCTTCAGGCGGTATCCCTTCAGCCGCGCCACCATGGCCATGCCGATGCCCGTGTTGCCCGAGGATGGCTCGAGGAGCACGGCGCCGGGGTCCAGCCGGCTGTCCTTCTCCGCCTGCTCGATCATGGCCAGGGCGATGCGGTCCTTCACCGAGCCACCCGGGTTCTGGCCCTCCAGCTTCACGAGGATCCTGGCCTCGGGATTGGGGCTGAGGGCGCTCACGTCCACCAACGGGGTGTTCCCGATGAGGTCGAGGACGCTCGCCAACGGCGGCACTCTCCCGCTCCCGCGTCCGGCTGCCGGATTCAGCCGCCGGCCACGGCCGGCAGGATCGACACGGTGGCGCCGTCGGAGACCTTGGTGTCCAGCCCGCCGAGATAGCGGATGTCGTCGTCGTCGACGTACACGTTCACGAACCGATGCAGCGATCCGTCCTCGGTCAGGACCTGGCCGGCCATGCCGGGATACTGCGCCACCAGCTCGCGCAAGACGTCGCCCACGGTGACGCCCGCCATCTCCAGCGTGCTCTGTCCGCCGGCCTGTGCTCGGAGCACGGTCGGCAGTCGGACTTCGACGGGCAATTGGTCTCCAGGGCCGGGTTCCGGGGCCTGTCCCTACCCCCGTCAGCTGACCACCGGAGGGTGAGCCAGGCCCCAAATGTTGATGGATCCAGTCGGTATTCTACCGAGCCGGCCGCCGGGCCCTGGCCGGCGTCGACCCTGCGGCCTTCGACCGGGCGGTGGGTCAGGGCGCCGGGGCGGCACCGGGTTCGTCCAGGGGATCGAGCACGGGCTCCTCGGTGATCGTCCCGTCCACGATCAAGTACGAGCGCACGGTCGGCAAGGCGTGGCGAAGCGAGACGATCACGTAGTGCCAGGTGGGATCCGGCGCCTGGGCGACGTCGGTCGGCGAGGGGTGGGCCTCGGTGTGGGTGTGGGAGTGGAACACGCCCACGATCTGAAGACCTTGCGCCTCGGCGTGGCGATCGGCGAGGAGGTGGTCCTTCGGGTCGACGGTGTAGAGCTTGGCCGACGCCGCCGCGTTGCGGGTGGGATAGCACCGGCGCACGACGTCGCCACCAGGTTCGGCGGCGAGCAGGCCGCACGCCTCGTCGGGGAGCCCGGCCAGGCAGTGGGCCACCATCTCGGCACGGATCTCTCCCGGGAGCCCCAACACGGACAGGAGGGTACCGGCCGCCTCCCGGTACCCTCGGAAAATGGCCAAGGGACCGGGGCGACGGGCACCACGGCCCAAAGAGCCGTCGGCCGACGGCTACCGCCAGGTAGCCCGCAACCGAAGGGCCCGCCACGAGTACGACATCCTCGAGACCTTCGAGTGCGGGATCGCCCTGCAGGGCAGTGAGGTGAAATCGCTACGGGCCGGACGGGTGTCGTTGCAGGACTCCTACGCCCGGATCGAGCGGGGCGAGGCGTGGTTGCTCGGGGTCCATATCCCCCCCTACGAGTACTCCAGCGGCTTCGGGGCTCACGACTCGGACCGCCCCCGCAAGCTCCTGCTGCACCGGTCCCAGATCGACGAGCTCATGGGCCGCACCCAGCAGCAGTCGCTCACCCTGGTGCCGCTGTCCGTCTACTTCAAGGAGGGCAGGGCCAAGGTGGAGCTGGCGCTGGCCCGGGGACGGCGGCTGTACGACAAGCGGCGAGCCATCGCCAACCGGGAGGCAGACCGCGAGGCGGCCCGGGAGATGTCCCGGGCCACGGGGCGGAGTGCGCCTCGGGGTGCTCGGCGGGAGTACGGGTGACCGGCCGCGGTAAAATAATGGATCCCACAAGGGGGTGATTGGTTTCGACTTCGGTCGTCGAGTCGGGAGAAGCGAGCCGTGGTCCCCGGAGCCACGTAAAAGAGCCGGGAAACAAAACAAACGCCGAGCCTCAGCTCGCGCTGGCTGCTTAATAAGTAGCCCGTCCGTC